>CAIMSN010000030.1 GCA_903844135.1 uncultured Rhodospirillales bacterium
GCGCTGACCGGAGGCGTGCTGCACGCCAAATACATGGTGGTGGATGGCAGGTCGGTGTTCGTCGGCAGCCAGAACTGGGACTGGCGGGCGCTGGAGGAGATCCACGAGATCGGCGCCGAGATCACCGACGCGCGGTTCGCGGCCAGCTTCACCGCCGCGTTCGACGAGATCTGGGCGCTGGCGCAGGGCGGCGCCCTGCCGCAGGCGCAGAAGGCGGCGATGCTGCCGCCGGCGTTCCGGCCGGCCACCGCGGCCGATCCCGTGCTGCTCGATGGCGGGCTCGTCGCCTATCCGGCGTTCAGCCCGCCCAGCCTGGCGCCGTCCTGGCTGACCCAGGAGGAACCGGCCCTGATCGGCATGATCCGGGCGGCGCGCCGCACGATCCGCATCCAGGTGATGACGATGAGCGCGTTGAAGGGCTACGGCGCCAAGGGCTGGTGGCCGGGGATCGACACGGCGCTGCGCGACGCGGCGGCGCGCGGGGTCGCGGTGGAGATCATCGTCGCCGACTGGGCGCTGACCGAGCCGATGCAGTCGTACCTCAAGAGCCTGGCGGTGATGCCCGGCATCTCCGTCAAGTTCAGCACCGTGCCGGAGCTGGCGTCCGGCCACATCCCCTACGCACGCGTCGAGCACTGCAAGTACGCGGTGGCGGACGATGACAGCGTCTATATCGGCACCGGCAACTGGGAATGGAGCTATTTCGCCAATACCGTCGATGCCTCGGTGTTCGTGCATGGCCAGGCGCCGGCCGCCACGCTGAGCGGCATCTTCGACCGCGACTGGAACGGCCCTTACGTCACGGTGCTGTCCGCTGCGGGCCGATATCATCCGCCCTCCATGCAATGATGAGGATTTTATCGTTGAGAATCATGGCTTTGCGTGCGTTTCTTCATATCGCGTGTCTGCTGGCGCCGTGCCTGTCGATGGCCGCCGAGACGGCAATCGCGCCGTCGCCGCCAGGCTGGTCGCAGCCGGCCAATGTCGGGGTCGCGGAGAGCGCGGCCACGCGATATCACGATTCGGGCGCCTATCTCGCCGATCTCGGAGCGGTCGACCGCGAGGCCGGAGACTGGCTCGCCGCCCAGGCTGCGTCGGTTCCGAAACCGGCGCTGGTGCTCGATATCGACGAGACGTCCCTGTCGAACTGGGACGAGGAGAAGGCCAACAATTATGGCTATATCCGCCAGGGCGGCTGCGATTCTCTCCCCGAAGGCCCCTGCGGGTTCGAGGCCTGGGAGCATCTGGCCAGGGCGCCGGCGCTGGGTCCGACGCTGGCCCTGTTCAACCGGGCGAAGGCGCTGGGGATCGCGGTGTTCTTCATCACCGGACGGCACGACCGGGTGACCGAGGCGACCCGGCGCAACCTGATCGGTGCCGGCTATGCCGGATGGTCCGGCCTGGTGATGGAGCCTGCCGGCCGGTCTTTCGCCAGCGCCGCCGACTTCAAGGCGCCGGCCAGGGCGGCGATCGAGGCCAGGGGCTACACGATCCTGGCGACCGTCGGCGACCAGCGCTCGGACCTGACCGGCGGCCATGCGATGCGCGGCTTCCTGCTGCCGAACCCGTTCTATTTCATCCCGTAGAGCCCCGGAGAGCCCCGTTGAGCCCCGTTGAGCAAAGATGGAGAGCACGGTCGACATCATGCCCCGGCGGTGGTGCCGACCCGGCAGGGGCGCCACACGATCCGACGCCCGATGCCGGGATCGGCGGGCAGCCTGGCGCGAATGGCGGGCGGCGCATGGGCCAGAACCAGGCGGCGTTCCCGCGCCGTCAGCGACCGCCAGGCCAGATCCGGGGTGGCGGCCTGCTTCGGCAGTTCGCCGGGCAGTCCGAGTATCAGGGCGATGGCGACCCGCTCGGCCTTGTTGGCGATCGGCCAGAGATCGGCCAACGCCAGACGGTCGGACCTGACCCGCTTGACCGCCTCCAGAACGCGCATCCGGCACTCCTCGCCCTTCCGGGACCGGAGTCTAGCCGCGACGGGTTAGAAGCCGGTTAAAACGAGCCGAGACGGCCCATCGCCAGGTATTTGTCGCGGCGCTGCGCCTTGAGGGCCGCCGGATCGAGCTGGCAGAGACCTGGCAGCGCCCGGCGGATCTGCTGCTGCACGGCCAGGATCGCCGCCTTCGGGTCGCGATGCGCGCCACCCAGCGGTTCCGGGATGATCTCGTCGATCAGCTTGAAATGCTTGAGGTCCTGGGCGGTCAGCCGCAGCGCGTCGGCGGCGGTGGTGGCCTGGGTGGTGTCGCGCCAGAGGATCGACGAGCAGGCCTCCGGGGTGATGACCGAATAGATCGCATGCTCCAGCATGAACACGCGGTCGCCGGCGGCCAGGGCGATCGCGCCGCCGGAGCCGCCCTCGCCGATGACGGTGGCCAGGATCGGCACCGGCGCGGACAGGCAGGCGTCGATCGACCGGGCGATCGCCTCCGCCTGGCCGCGCGCCTCGGCATCGATGCCCGGAAACGCGCCCGGCGTATCGACGAACGACAGCACCGGCAGGCCGAACCGTCCGGCGAGATCGATCAGCCGGACCGCCTTGCGATACCCTTCCGGGCGGGCCATGCCGAAATTATGCCGCAGCCTGGTATCGAGGTCCGAGCCGCGCTCGGTGCCGATCGTCACCACCGGACGGCCCTCGAAGCGGCCGATACCGCCGACCACCGCCTCGTCCTCGGCGAAGGACCGGTCGCCGGCCAGCGGCATGTAGTCGGTGATCAGCGCCTGGATGTAATCGAGCGCGTGCGGACGATGCGCGTGACGTGCCACCTGGACCTTCTGCCAGGGCGAGAGCCTGGCGTAGGTGGCGCGGAGCTGCTTCTCCGCCTTCTCCTCGAGCTTGGCGATCTCGTCGCCGATCTGCACCGGGCTCGGCTCGCCCGGCGCGCGGGGCTTGCCGCCGGGTGGATCGGACAACAGCCTGAGCTCGTCGATCTTGGTCTCTAGCTCGGCGATCGGCTTTTCGAAATCAAGGAATTGGCGCATCGTCGTCGGGCTTTAGCACAGTTCCGCCGTGCGCGAAGGCCCCCGCGTCGGCCGCCCGGGCGAGCGGATGATGGGCGGCGACGAGGCGCTGCAGACGCTCGGCCAGCACATGCGTATAGATCTGTGTCGTTGCGATATCGGCATGACCGAGCAGACGCTGCAGGCTGCGCAGGTCGGCGCCGTGCGCCAGCATGTGGCTGGCGAACGAATGCCGCAGCACGTGCGGCGAGAGCGCATCCGGGTCCAGCCCGGCGCAGCAGGCGGTCTCGTGCAGGATCCTGTCGAACCCCTGCCGGGTCAGGGCGCGTCGCGGATCGCGGCCCGCGAACAGATAGGGTCCGGCCGGCAGGTCCGGCCGCGCCAGCAGGGCGCGGGCGGCGTCCCGGGCCGGTTCGGAGAGCGGCACCAGGCGCTCGCGGCCGCCCTTGCCGCGCACCAGCAGGATCATGCCGTCGCCGGCGAACGCGCGGCGGCGCAGGCCGAGCAGCTCCGAGATGCGCAGACCGGTCGCGTAGAGCAGCTCGAGCGCCGCCAGCGCCACCATCTGGCGATGCGGCGGCAGCCGGCCGCCGGGACCGCCCTCCGGCCCGGCCGCGCGCAGCAGCGCCGCGACCTCGGCCTCGCTCAGGACCTTGGGCAGCGTGCGGCGCGGCCTCGGCGCCACGATGCGCGCGGTCGGATCGTCCGGCCGCAGGCCTTCGCGCGACAGGAAGCGGTGGAACTGTCGCAGGCAGGACAGGCGTCGCGCCGCGGTGCGGCCGGACAGGCCGCGACCGGCGAGATCGGCCATGTAGCCGGCGATCGAGGCCGCATCGACCGGCTGCGACCCGTCCTGGAAGGCGGCGAAGTCGGCCAGATCCGCCTCGTAGGCCTTCAGCGTATTCACCGACGCGCCGCGTTCCGCCGACAGCATCTCAAGGAACGCCTCGCGGTGGCGCAGATCGCTCATGCCGGCCGATCGGTCTCAGGCCGGGGCGAGCGTGTCGGCGGCGATGTCGACATGCACCGGATGCACCGGCGGGCCGGGCGGGAACGCGCCGAGCGCCAGGAAACCGCCGGCGAGCAAGACCACGAGGGTGACGGACAGGATGGCGAGAATCCGGCGCATGCACGTGCTCCTGGCAGGCTGGCGGGCCGGATCGATCCGGCCACCACATGGTTGCGACGCAGGCTCTATGGTAGGAACGACGTCATGTCACGCACCGTTCCGCTGCGCGCGGCCGCGCCGCCCGACGCGCCAGCATTGTCGCCGCAGACGGCGTCCGCCCAGCCTGCGGTCAGGTCCATCGTCCTGGTCGGGCTGATGGGCGCCGGCAAGACGACGATCGGCCGGCGTCTGGCGGCGCGCCTCGGCATCCCGTTCTGCGACGCGGACGCGGAGATCGAGCGTGCCGCCGGCATCACCATCGCCGAGCTGTTCGCCCGGTACGGCGAGGCGGAATTCCGTCGCGGCGAGCAGGGGGTGATCAGGCGTCTGCTGTCCGGACCGCCGATCGTGCTCGCGACCGGCGGCGGCGCCTTCATGGATGCGAGCACGCGCGCCGCGATCCGGCGGAACGCGATCTCGGTCTGGCTGCGCTGTCCGCTCGACCTTCTGGTCCGACGCGTCTCCGGGCGCGCGCACCGTCCGCTGCTCGCCGACGGCGAGCCGCGCGAAATCCTGGCGGCGCTGATCGAGCGGCGCCACCCCTTCTATGCCGAGGCCGACCTGATGGTGGACTGCAGCGACGATGGCGTGGATCGCACCACCGACAGGGTGGTCGCGGCGCTGGCCGACCGATCGACTCCGTCGCTGGTCGAGGTGGTGCTGAGCAGGAACCGCTACCAGGTCGTGATCGGCGACCGCCTGCTGCAGCGCGCCGGCGCGCTCCTGGCGCCGCTGCTGCCGCAGAAGCGCGTGGTGGTGGCGACCGACCGGACGGTGGCCGGCCTGCATCTCCCGACCCTGATGACAGCGCTGGCGGAGACCGGCATCGCCGCCGACGCGATCGTCGTCGAGCCGGGCGAGGCCTCGAAGAGTCTGGCCGGATTCGGGTTTCTCACCGACCGGATCCTGGCGCTGGGCGTGGAGCGCCGCACCGCGGTGATCGCGCTGGGCGGCGGCGTGATCGGCGACCTGGCGGGGTATGCGGCGGCCTCGATCCTGCGCGGCCTGCCCTTCGTGCAGATCCCGACCACGCTGCTGGCGCAGGTCGATTCGAGCGTCGGCGGCAAGACCGGAATCAACACCGTCGCCGGCAAGAACCTTCTTGGCGCGTTCCACCAACCGATCGCGGTGCTGGCCGACACCGGCCTGCTCGCAACCCTGCCGGTCCGCGAGCTGCGCGCCGGTTACGCGGAGATCGTCAAGGCCGGACTGATCGGCGATCCGGCGCTGTTCGCCTGGTGCGAATCGCACGGGCGCGCCGTGCTGGACGGGGATGCCGGCGCCCAGGCGGAGGCGGTGCGGCGCGCCTGCGCCTTCAAGGCCAGGATCGTCGGCGACGACGAGCGCGAGGAGAAGGCCAGCGACGGCCGGGCCCTGCTCAATCTGGGCCATACCTTCGCGCATGCGCTGGAGGCGGAGATGGGGTTCGACGGCAGGCTGCTGCATGGCGAGGCGGTGGGCATCGGCCTGGTGCTGGCCTTCAGGCTCTCGGCACGGCTCGGCCTTTGCAGCCTCGAGGATGCGGCGCGCGTCGAGGCGCATCTGGCGTCCATGGGAATGAAGCACAGGATCGCCGATTGCGGACAGGCGTTCGATCCAGAGCGGCTGGTCGCGCACATGCGGCGCGACAAGAAGATGCGCGACGGCAGGCTGGCTTTCGTCCTGGTGCAGGGTGTGGGGCACGCCTTTACCAGCATCGACGTGGAACAGGACGAGGTTCTGGCAGTATTGAGCGCGGCGATGCAGGCGCCGGCGTCAGGCCGGAACGACCGGCACGAAACGCACACCTGTGATGCGCCTGCCACATCGGCTTAACTTTCTGTAACTAAATCGCCACAACCAGGCTCACGCGTTCGTGTTGCAACCGTGGCGAAACCAAGGCAAACCAGATGAGAACCCCTAGCCTTCTGGGGTTTTTGGTGCCATCGTTCCGGGGGCGGTCAAAACTGTGGCACTTTGGACACGGTCGCGGGATTGAATGGGTCCGGGCCTCACTCACGGGCTCTCCATTCGCAACCGAAGGAACTATACGGTGCTTACGCATCCCGATGAGCCTGCGCTGCCGATGGTTGGTGGCCGGTCGAACGGATCTAGAAGGACGAGACAATGCGTCTGCGCACCGCACTACTTGCAACCACCCTCCTCGCGGCGAGCTCCGCCGTCGCGGTCGCTCAGCCGATCGTCGGCCCGTATGTGAGCCTCGGCGCCGGTTACAACCTCCGTATGAGCCAGGGCGCTCACTACAGCCCGACCACCGCGGCCGACGGCTCCGACAGCTTCGGCGGCAGCAAGTCCACCTTCCGCTTCGGCGACGGGTTCAACGGCTCGGGTTCGGCCGGCTGGGGCTTCGGCAACGGCCTGCGCGCCGAACTCCAGGGCGCCTACTACTACAACACCGTCAACCACCGCAGCGGCACCCCGGTCGCCGGCATCACCAGCGGCCATGCCGAGAGCTACGGCGCGCTCGTGAACGTGCTGTATGACATCGATCTGGCGCAGTTCGGCATCGCCTCGCCGGTCACCCCGTATGTCGGCGTCGGCGCCGGCTACATGTGGAACCACCTGTCGCCGTACACCACCAGCTACACCAACGGTAATATCGACCGTACCGGTGGCACGAACGGTTCGTTCGCCTATCAGGGCATCATCGGCGCGGCCTACAACATCGCTCCGGTCCCTGGCCTGGCGCTGACCGCCGAGTATCGCTTCCTCGGCCAGCTCGACCAGGAGGCCTACGGCTCCACCTCGTTCACGCCGCGTGGCGAGCACACCGGCAATGCGAACTTCAACGACCAGTTCAACCACAGCTTCATGCTGGGTGTTCGCTACGCCTTCGACACCGCCCCGCCGCCGCCGCCGCCGCCGGCCCCCGTCGTCCCGGCTGCTCCGCCGGCCGAGGCGCGCACCTACCTGGTGTTCTTCGACTGGGACAAGTCGGTCCTGACCTCGCGTGCGCGTGAGATCGTCGCCCAGGCGGCGCAGGCTTCGACCCACGTGCAGACCACCCGCATCGAGGTCAACGGCTACACCGATACGTCGTCGATCCATGGCGGCGCTCGTGGCGCCCGCTACAACCAGGGTCTTTCGGTCCGTCGCGCGCAGAGCGTGAAGGCCGAGCTGATCCGCGACGGCGTCCCGGGTTCGGCCATCGACATCCACGGCTATGGCGAGAGCCATCCGCTGGTGGCGACCGGCCCGAACACCCGCGAGCCGCAGAACCGTCGCGTCGAGATCATCCTTCACTGATCTCGTCCGCTCCGGACGTCACGACGAAAGGGGCGCCTCAGGGCGCCCCTTTTTCGTATGCGCGCCGTCGTTCCGCCGCGATCCGTCTTGTCGCGGACCGCATTTCGGCGCTACCGACCGTGCGGTGAGCCAGGTCCGCCTCGAAACCCCGCCGATCGAGGCGCTGCCGCCGCCCGGCCTGTCGGCTGCGGATCCGGTGATCGCCGCCGTCAGCGGCCGGCAATCCACCTGGCTCTCCCTGGCCGCCCAGCTCTTGAAATTCGGCACCGTCGGCGGTCTTGGCTTCCTCTGGGACGCCGCCACCGTCTATGGGCTCCGGCCGCTGATCGGCCTCGAGGCCGCGACGATCGGCGCCTACCTCGTGGCGGCGACAATGAATTGGCTGCTCAACCGCGTCTGGACCTTCCGTGGCGCCGGCGGCGGCAGGCCGTTCCGGCAATGGCTGGCCTTCCTGGTCGCCAACATGCCAGGTTTCGCCATCAATCGTTGCGTGGTGTTCGCCCTGTTCTGGCTCAGCCCGATCTTCGTCGCCGCTCCGATCCTGGCCCTGGCGCCGGGGTCGCTCGCCGGGATGATCGCCAATTTCGGGCTCTCGCGTCGCCTCGTGTTCCGCGCCGACCGGGCCTGACGGGTCAATCGGGGCAGTCAGCCGGGGCGCAGATCGCCGAGCCGTTGCCGGGCGATCCGCGCCGCCGGGCTGTCGGGCGCCAGGTCGATCACGCGTTCCAGGCATCGCCCGGCCTTGTGGGGCCGTCCGAGCAGGCGGTTCAGCTCGGCGGCGTCGAGCCAGTTGGTCATGTCGTCGGGGGCGATCAGCAGCATGCCTTCGAGCGATCCGAGCGCAGCCTCGATCTCGCCGGCAGCGAGGCGGCGCTGCACCAGGTTGCGCTGCAGCCGGAGCAGCACCGCCCTGGTCGACATCGGACGGGTGATGCCAGGCGACAGGCCGGGCTGATCCTGGCCCCGCGACTCGAGCATCGCCAGCAGCCTGGCATTGCCCAAAGTGATGCCCTGCGCGAACGGGTCGATCAGCAGACGGCCCTGACGGGCGACCAAACGCCCCGGTCCGCCCGGTCCGCCTGGTCCGGCCGATCCGGTCCTGAGCGCCAGCAGGAAATGGCCGGGGAAATCGATGCCGTGCGCATCCCACCCGGCCGCGCGCAGGCAGTGCAGCCAGATCAGTCCCAGCGCCACCGGCAGGCCGCGACGGCGGCGGACCACCGCGATCAGGTTCGCGTTGTCGAGCGCGTCGTAGGTTTCGGTGTCGCCGCGATAATCGTGACGCGCATGCAGCAGCCCGGCCAGCGCGCCCACCCTGGCCTCGCCGGAGCGGCCGGCCATCACCGCGCCGATCGACGCCGACTCGCGGGCCAGGACGGAGAGATGGTCGGATGCGTCGCGCCAGTCGTCCCCCGGCCGATCCAGCCTGGCCAGTTGCAGCGCCGCCATCGCCGGCTCGATCTCGGCGTCGGGCAGCACGCCGATCGCCGCCAGCGCCTCGCTCGGCTCGAGCATCGCGCTCAGGGCGTGTCCCCGTCGCGATCCGAAAGCCACGCGATCCCGTCCATGGCGTTTCCTCCTGCCGGCCTGCCGGTCGCGCGCCCTTCCGCCGGGACAGTGCCTGCGCTAGGTGACGATGTCACGTTCAGGACGTTCTTTCCGCGCCATGGCCTCGAGCAACGATATCCGCGCCACCTTCCTCGACTATTTCGCCGCGAACGATCATCGGATCGTGCCCAGCAGCCCGCTGGTGCCGCGCAACGATCCGACGCTGCTGTTCACCAATGCCGGCATGGTCCAGTTCAAGAACGTCTTCACCGGGCAGGAGACGCGCCCGTACACGCGCGCCACCACCGCGCAGAAGGTGGTCAGGGCCGGCGGCAAGCACAACGACCTCGACAATGTCGGCTACACCGCCCGGCACCACACCTTCTTCGAGATGCTCGGCAATTTCTCGTTCGGCGACTATTTCAAGCCGCTGGCGATCGAGCTCGCCTGGACCATGGTGACCCGGGAGTTCGGCCTTCCGGCCGACCGGCTGCTGGCCACCGTCTACGCCGAGGACGACGAGGCCGCCGATCTGTGGAAGCGCATCGCCGGCCTGCCGGACAGCCGCATCATCCGCATCCCGACCGCCGACAATTTCTGGCGCATGGGCGATACCGGCCCCTGCGGCCCATGCTCCGAGATCTTCTTCGATCATGGCGACCATATTCCCGGAGGCCCGCCCGGATCGCCGGACGAGGATGGCGACCGCTTCATCGAGATCTGGAACCTGGTCTTCATGCAGTACTACGAGGACCCGCCCGGCACGCGCGCGCCGCTGCCCAGGCCCTCGATCGATACCGGGCTGGGACTGGAGCGGTTCGCCGCGATCCTGCAGGGCAAGCACGACAACTACGATACCGACACGCTCCGGGCGCTGATCCTGGCCTCCGCCGAGGCGACCGGACAGGATCCGGACGGGCCGTTCAAGACCAGCCATCGCGTGGTCGCCGACCATCTACGCTCCAGCGCGTTCCTGATCGCCGACGGGGTGCTGCCGTCGAAGGACGGGCGCGGCTACGTGCTGCGACGGATCATGCGGCGGGCGATGCGTCACCTGCACATGATGGGCACCACCGAGCCGGTCTTCTACCGTCTGGTGCCCGCCCTGCTGCGTCAGATGGGCGCCGCGTATCCGGAACTGGTGCAGTCCGAAGCGCTGATCCGCGAGACCATGCGTCTGGAGGAGGACCGCTTCAAGCAGTTGCTCGAGCGCGGTCTCGGCCTGCTGTCCGACGAGACCGAACGGCTCGGCGAGGGCGAGGTGCTGTCCGGGGCAGTCGCGTTCAAGCTGTACGACACGTTCGGTTTTCCGCTCGACCTGACCCAGGACGCGCTGCGCGAGCGGAACCGCTCGGTCGACCTTGAGGGCTTCGAGACGGCGATGCAGGCGCAGCGCACCCGGGCGCGCGCCGCCTGGGCCGGCTCGGGCGACGCCGCGACCGAGCAGGTCTGGTTCGACCTGCGCGACACGCATGGCGCCACCGAGTTCCTCGGCTACGCGACCGAGCAGGCCGACGCGGAGATCTCCGCCCTGCTGAGCGCCGGCCACGGCGTCGCCGAGGCGCCCGCCGGCACCGAGCTCATGGTGCTGCTGAACCAGACGCCGTTCTATGCCGAGAGCGGCGGACAGGTCGGCGATTCCGGCATCATCCAGGGACCGGACTTCCGCATCGCGGTCGAAGACACCCAGAAGAAGCTGGGCGAGCTGTTCGTGCATGTCGGCCGCGTGGTCGAGGGCGTGGCCAAGGTCGGCGCGCCGGTGACCGCGACCGTCGATCACCAGCGTCGCGGCGACATCCGCGCGCACCATTCCGCCACCCATCTGCTGCACGAGGCGCTGCGCCGGCGGCTCGGCACCCATGTCGCGCAGAAGGGCAGCCTGAATGCGCCGGACCGGCTGCGTTTCGACATCAGCCAGCCGCGGCCGGTGACGCCGGAGGAGCTCGCCCTGGTCGAGACCGAGGTCAACCAGAAGATCCGCGAGAACAGCGCGGTCAGCACCCGGCTGATGACTCCCGAGCAGGCGGTGGCGCAGGGCGCGATGGCGTTGTTCGGCGAGAAGTACGGCGACGAGGTGCGCGTGGTCTCGATGGGCGCGCCCGAGGCCGGCAGCAACCAGGAACGCCAGGCCTATTCGATCGAACTGTGCGGCGGCACCCATGTCGGCCGCACCGGCGATATCGGCCTGTTCCGGATCACCTCCGAGAGCGGTGTCTCCGCCGGGGTTCGGCGCATCGAGGCGGTGACCGGACGTGCCGCGGAGCATGCCTCCCTGCTGAGCGAGAACCGCCTGGCGCAGATCGCCGGGCTGCTGCGGGTGCCGCCGGCCGAGGCGGTCGAGCGCCTGTCGGTGCTGCTCGAGGAGCGCCGTGGGCTGGAGCGACAGATCTCCGAGCTGCAGCGGCGCCTGGCGACCGGGGGTGCCGCGGCCGGCGCGGTCGAGCAGATCGCCGGCATCGCCTTCTCCGGTCGCAACCTGGGCGAGATCCCGGCCAAGGAGCTCAAGGGGCTGGCCGAGGAGATCGGTCGCGGCCTGACCTCCGGCGTGGTGGCGCTGATTTCGACCGCCGAGGGCAAGGCGAGCGTGGTGGCCTGGGTATCGCCGGACGTGTCGGACCGGGTCGATGCGGTGACGCTGGTGCGCGAGGCGAGCGCCGCGATGGGCGGCAAGGGCGGCGGCGGCCGACGCGAACTGGCCCAGGCCGGCGGACCGGACGCCGCCAAGGCGGACGCCGCGCTGGACGCGATCCGCGCCGTAATCGCCGCCACCTCCTAGCCGGCGCCCCCCGGGTTTCCAAAGGGCGACTGCCCTTTGGCGGGGTTCGGGGCAGAGCCCCGAGCGCGCTCCGACGCTCTACGCCGGGCCGTTCGGCGGCGGCGGCGGGGGCGGCGGCGCGTCGGCCGGGCCGCCGATCCCGTGACGCGGCGGCGGGCCGGCGATCGTCGTCAGATGCTGCGCGTCGGGCCCGATCGCCCGCGCGCCGATCACCGTGCCGAGCCCGCTCTTCAGCCCATCGCCGCGGGCCAGGATGGTCTTGCCGGGAGCGAGCATGTCGGAGAGGCCGGCGGCCTGATCGGGCGGCAGGTGGATCATGGTGCCGTCCTGCAGCAGCACGCCGTTCAGGTCGCCGCGCGGACCGTGCAGCGCCATCTTCACCACCCCCTGCGCCTCGATCGGGCTGCCGTCGCGCCCATGCGGACCCGGCCCTGGACGCGGCGGCCGGCCTGCCGGCTCGCCGTCGTCGCCGACGGTCCGGCCGCTGGCGTCGCCGGTCACCGACAGCGCCTGCACCAGCTTGAGGCTGCGCGCCTTCAGCCCGTGAATGGTGACGCTCTCGCCCGGACGGACCGCGGCGACCAGGTCCAGGCCGAGATCGGGACGGGTATGCACCTCGGTGCCGTCATCGAGGATCAGCCCGTCCACGTCGCCGCGCGGGGTGAGGTCGTACTGCGCCACCTTGCCCTTGATCACCGGCAACTGGCTGGTATCGAACAGGCCGCCCTGATCCTGCGCCATGGCCACCGCGGTGCCGGCTCCCGCCAGCAGGGTGGCGCCGAGCAGGGCCGCCTTGATTGGATGTCTGGTCATCATCGTCTCCTTGATGCGGATCGGGTGGACCCGTGCGCTCCCTAGCGCAAGCGACATGCCAACAATTAAGTCTCTGAATCTAAAGCTTATTGGTTTCTACGTATCGGACCCGGTGTCCGCCGCGCCGCCAGCGCCCGTCCGGTTTCCGGACGGGTCCAGGCCGTAGCGGCGCAGCTTGGTGTGCAGGAGCTGGCGATGGATGCCGAGCCTGCGTGCCGCCTCGGTACGGTTGCCGCCGGCGGCGACCAGGGCGCGCCGGATCATGTCGGTCTCCAGGCGCGACACCGCCTCGTCGAGCGTCCCCGTCGCCGGACCGGCCTCGGAAGCGGGCGCGGCATCGACGGGCCGGGACAGGCCGAGAAACCCCAGATCGGCGGCCTCGATGGTCGGGCGGCGCACCAGGGCGGTCACGCGCTGCATCGCGTTCTGCAGCTCGCGCACGTTGCCCGGCCAGGGATGCGCGAGCAGCAGCGCCGCCGCCTGGCTCGACAAAGTGCGGGCGGCTGCGCCCGGGACGGCGGCGAGAAAATGCTCGGCCAGCGGCAGGATGTCGGACAGCCGGTCGCGCAGCGGCGGCAGCGCCACCGGCACCACGCCGATGCGGTAGAACAGGTCCTCGCGGAACCGCCCGTCGCGGACCATGCCGGCCAGGTCGCGATGCGAGGCGGCGACGATGCGCACGTCGACCGGCGACGGCTTGCCGCCGACCGGCTGCACCACCCGCTCCTGCAGCACCCGAAGCAGCTTGGCCTGCATCGCCATCGGCATGTCGCCGACCTCGTCCAGGAACAGGGTGCCGCCATCGGCCTCGCGGAACGAGCCGAGCCGATCGGCCACCGCGCCGGTGAAGGCGCCACGCACATGGCCGAACAGTTGGCTCTCCAGCAGATCCGGCGGGATCGCGGCGCAGTTCACGGCGACGAACGCCCTTGCCCGCCTGGCGCCGTGGCGATGGATGGCCCGGGCGACCACCTCCTTGCCGGTACCGGTCTCGCCGGCGATCAGCACGGTGGCGTCGCTGTCGGCGAGCAGGCCGATGGTCTTCTGCACGTCGCGCATCGCCGCCGACGCGCCGATCAGCGACTCGCCGGTCGCTGGTGCGGCGGCGGCCCGGGCGGTCGCGCCGGGAGACGGCAGCAGGCGCGCCAGCAACGCATCCAGCGCGTCGCGGCCGATCGGCTTGAGCACGTGGTCGACCGCGCCGAGCCGCATCGCCTCGATGGTGTCGGACGCGCTGGCGACCGCCGTCAGCACCGCGACCGGCGGCGGCGACGGGCGCGCCCTGATCCTGGCGAGCACCATGATCCCGTCCATGCCGGGCATGCGGAGATCGAGCAGCACGGCGCCGACCGGGCGACGCGCCAGGATCGACAGCGCGGTCTCGCCGTCCGCGGCCTGGACCGGCTCATGGCCGAGATCGGCGACCGTCTCGGCAATGCTCTCGCGCAGCGCGGCATCGTCGTCGACGATCAGGATCGTGGTCATTCCGGGTCCTGCGGCAAAGCGAGGATGAAGACAGCGCCCGATCCATGCTCCGGTTCCGAGAGCGACAGGCTGCCGCCATGCGCCTCCGCCATCTCCCGCGCGATCGCCAGGCCGAGGCCGGTGCCGTCCGGACGGCCGGTGGCGAACGGCTCGAACAGGCGCGACCGGATCGCGCCGTCGACTCCGCTTCCGGTATCGCTGACGCTGAGACGCAGCGAACCCGGCGCGCGGTCGGCACGCAGCGTGACGCAGCCATCCGGCCTGGTATGGCGCAGCGCGTTCAGCAGCAGATTGTCCAGGGCGCGGCCGATCAGTTCGGCATCGAAGCTTGCGTGCGACCCGTCGGCCTCGACCAAGATCGAAGCCGCCTCCGGGCGGCGGTGCTGATCCGCAAGCGCGGAGAGGAACGGCCGGAGCGCCACCTGCGCCGGGACCGGCGTGCGACGCTGGGTCATCGCCAGCAATTCGCTCACCAGCCGATCGACCCGCGCGACCTGCACCAGGCTGGCTTCCAGCGCCGGCCGCTGTCGGGTCTCGTCGCCGGCGAGCGCGTTCTCGGCGCGCAGCCGGATGGCGGCGATCGGGTTGCGGATCTCGTGCGCGATCCCGGCCGCGACCCGGCCGAGCGACGCCAGCCGCTCGGCCTTGGCGGCTTGCGCCGCAGACGCCTCGGCGGCGGCGCGCGCCTCGGTCAGGTGCCGGCAGGCTTGGTTGATCGCGGCGACCACCCGATCGAGCTCAGGCTCGCCGGTCGGAGCGAGCGACGGCAGACCGGATGACGGGTTCTGCAGAGCGGTCTCGATCGCGCTCACGTGGCGGCCCCAGCGCGTGGTGAGCCGCGCGACCCAGACCGCGATGCCGAGCAGCAGCAGCAGCAGGACGCCCAGGCCCAGGCGCAGCGCGTCGGAGCCGACCGGAGGCGCCCGGAGCATGGTCCAGGCGGCCAGGCCGCCGATCGGGCCACCCAGCGGGCAGGCGGCGAGCTCGATCCTGCCGCTCCCGGCCGATAGAGCGCGCTGCGTGGATTGTTCGGAATCGAGGCTCTGCGACGCCAGCGCCGCGACCGCGTCGCGCACTGAAGACGGGATCGCAGCCGGGAGGCCGTGCCGTGCGGCGGTCGGGAAGGCGAAGGCCAGCGACCCGGCGGTCGCGGACCAGATGCCGCCGGCCACGCCATCGCGGCTGGAGAGGGCGGCGGCCAGCACCGGCGCCAGGGAGTCACCATAACGCCGGTCGGCGGACGCGCCGCCGCCATCCCAGCCGCTGACGTAGAACCGGTAACGATCGCGTATCCCGTCGCAGGCCTGCGCCACCACCGCCTGCGCCCGGCTCAGTTGCGCCGCGTTCGAGGCGCGATAGAGCTGCGCCAGCAGCAGCGCGACCACCAGGGAGGCGGAAAAGGCCAGACCCCAGAGGATCCAGAGACGACTGCGCAGCGAGAGCATCACGCGACGATAGCAGACCCCGCATCCCGGGGTTCTCGCCTTGCCTCAGCCCGCATAGTCGAGGCCGATATCGAGCACGGCGACGGAATGGGTCAGCCAGCCGATCGAGATCAGGTCGACGCCGGTCGCGGCGACCGCGGGCGCGGTGTCCGGCGTGAGGCGTCCGGAGGCTTCGGTGACGGCGCGCCCGCCGACCATGGCGACCGCGTCGCGCAGCATCGGCGCCGCCATGTTGTCGAGCAGGACCGCGTCGGCGCCGATCGACAGCACCTCGTCGAGCTGCGCCAGCGTGTCGACCTCGACCTCGATCTTGACCAGATGGCCCACCGCGGCGCGGGCGCGCTCGATCGCCGGGCGAACGCCGCCGGCGATCGCGATATGGTTGTCCTTGATCAGCACCGCGTCATCGAGACCGAAGCGATGGTTCGATCCGCCGCCGACCCGGACCGCGTATTTCTGCACCGCGCGCAGGCCGGGGGTGGTCTTGCGGGTGCAGCAGACGCGCGCCCGGGTCCCGGCGATCGCCTGCACGATGCGGTCGGTGGCCGAGGCGATGCCGCTCAGGTGCGACAGGTAGTTCAGCGCCACGCGCTCGCCGATCAGCACGCCGCGCGCCGGACCCTCGACGGTGGCGATGACGTCGCCCGGGGCGATCCGACTGCCGTCCGGCCTGTGCACGATGAAGTCCAGGCGCGGGTCGACCAGGGCGAAGGCGATGCGGGCCAGGTCGAGGCCGGCGACGATGCCGGGCTCGCGCGCCTGCAGCACGCAGCGCGTGACCAGGCCGGCGGGGACGATCGAATCGGTGGTGAGGTCGCCGGCGCGGCCGAGATCCTCCA
>CAIMSN010000031.1 GCA_903844135.1 uncultured Rhodospirillales bacterium
AACAATCCACTCAGGAACCACAAGCCCGAAGGAGCCGAGGAACCTAGCAAAAGCACCGAAACAGAACAAGCTCTTTCGGCAGCAACCGCTGCGGTGACGCGGATTTAGGCCTCCACCAACACACCGTCAACTCCGAAAACGACAGGACGGTGAAGTTTGTCCCTCGGGGTCGCTCATCGTATGGCGTTCGCGGGCTCAGGCGCCTCCCGTCGCCGCCCGCTGCGCGTCCGCCAGATGCGCGCGGTCCTGGTCGGTGGGGAACGTCGTCTCCCAGCCGCCGCCAAGCGCGGTGTAGAGCTGCACCAGGTTGCCGGACTGGGTCGCGGTGCTGTTGGCGAGCTGCTGCTGCGCCGAGAGAAGCGAGCGCTGCGCGTCGAGCACGTTCAGGAACGTCTCAAGACCGCCGCGATACTGCTCCTGCGCCAACTGCAGCGCCCGCTGGCCGGCCTGCACCGACCGCGCCAACTGGTCGTGCCGGCGCTGCTCGGCGCCATAGGCGGTGAGCGCATTGTCCACGTCGTGCCAGGCCGACAGCACGGTCTTCTGGTAGGTGATCGCGGCCTCCTGTTGCTGCGCCTTGCTCAACTGCAACTGGCCGCGAAGCTTGCCGCCCTGGAAGATCGGCAGGCTGATCGACGGACCGAACGTGTAGGCGGCGGCCGGCCAGAAGGCGAGATCGCGATATTGCAGCGATTCGAAATTCAGCGCGCCGGTGAGCGTCACCCGCGGATAGAAATCCGCCACCGCCACGCCGACGCTGGCGGTGGCGGCATGCAGCTTGGCCTCCGCCTCCCTGATGTCCGGGCGACGCCTGGCGAGTTCCGACGGGACGCCGATCGGCACCAGCGGCGGGATCGGCGGCACCGGCTGCGCGGTCTGGAGCTCGTCGCGCAGCCCCTGCGGCGGCTCGCCCAGCAGCAGGCTCAGCGCGTTGATCTGCTGCGCCACCTGCTGCTGCTCGTTGGGAATGTCGGCGCTGATGGTGTCGAGCTGCGACGCGGCGTTCTGCACGTCGAGATCGGTGGTCAGTCCGCCGGCATAGCGGGCCTGCGTCAGCTTCAGCGACCCCTCGGCGGTTTTCTGGTTCTCCAGCGCGATCGCCAGCAGCGCCTGGCTGCCGCGCAGCATCATGTAGTCGCGCGCGACCTCCGCGAGCCTGGCGATCAGCACCGAGCGGCGATCCTCGACCGAGGCGGTCAGGTTGGCCCTGGCGGACTCCACCTCGCGACGCACCCTGCCCCAAAGATCGAGTTCCCAGGAAGCGTCGATGCCGTCCTTCCACAGATCGAGCGGCGGGATCGAGGCATTGCCGGCATAGGATTGCAGGGTCGCTGCATTGCCGGACCCGCCGAGCAGCGGTGCCAGACCGCCGCCGGCGCTCTGCAGCCCGCGCTGCACCAGCTTGTCGCTGATCTTCTCCCGCGTGTAGCTGCCGCTCCCGTTCAGGCTCGGATACAGGTCGCCGGCGGTCTCGCGCAGTTGCGCGCGGCTTTCCGCCAGACGGGCGGTCGCGATCCGCACGTCCAGATTGCCCTGCGCCGCGCGCCGCTCCAGGGCGGTCAGCTCCGGATCGTGGAACACCTCCCACCAGGACGGATCCGGCGGCGATGCGTCGACCGTACTGGCGAGCAGCACCTCGCGGTTGCCGACGGTCTGCCGGTCATGGCCCAGCCAGGTGCTCGGCGACCAGAGCGACGGGGATTTGTAGTCCGGACCGACCGTGCAGCCGGACGACAGCAGGGCCAAGCCGGCAAGCATGTTCCGGAAACGCAGTCTCGAGGCCATCGCCGCTCCTGTCGTCGGGTCCCGATCGCCGACCGCACAGGGCGAACCAGCCGAGCGACATCCGCCCCCGGACACTGACCATGGCTGACCGATCGGTTCGGTCAGCGTTGACAAGCGGACAGTATCTGCTTTGTTCGTGCCGTCAATCTCGAACCCGGCGGCGATCGCGGCGATCGTTGTCCCGGCCCGGGCTGCGAGACGGAAGCACCTCATGACCGGGCTGGACGACCACTCGATCAGCAAGCGCCAGCAGATCATCGCCGGCGCCGAGACCGTCTTCACCGAAGACGGCTACGAGGGCGCGAGCATGTCGCGGATCGCCGCCCAGGCCGGCGTGTCCAAGGGCACGCTGTATAATTATTTCGCCGGCAAGTCCGAGCTGTTCGCCGCCTTCGTGTCGCAGAAGACCTCCAGCGACCTGCCCAGGCTGTTCGAGCCGATCGCCACCGAGGGCAGCGTCGACCTGATCCTGCACCAGATCGGCGCCGGCCTGATCCGGCTGATGCTCTCCCCGAGCTCGCTGGTGCTCTACCGCATCGTCATGGCCGAGGCGGGCAAGTTTCCCCATCTGGCGCATATCTTCTGGGAGACCGGTCCGCAGAACGCCCTGGCCCTGATGGCCGAGTGGCTCGGCCAGCGCATGAAGGCCGGTCAGTTGCGCCAGGCCGACCCACGTTTCGCCGCCGAGCAGTTCTTCGCCCTGTGCCAGACCCCCTCCTGCACGATGCGACGCCTGCGGATCGTCGCCGACCTGCCGGAACCGGAGATCGAGCGGATCGTCGACGGCGCGGTCAGGGTCTTCCTGGACAGCTATGCCGCCCGTCCCTGACCGGCCGAACGCCCCTTGCATCGCTGCCCCGGGAAAGCTAGGAAGCGCGCCATGTTCGGCGGTCAGGCTGTTGTAGCTCAGCGGTAGAGCACTCCCTTGGTAAGGGAGAGGTCCAGGGTTCGATTCCCTGCAACAGCACCACCCTCCGTCGCCGCCGGATGCGTCCGATGAGCAAGCACGCCGATCCATCCCACCCAACCGAGCTCCAGACCCGCGCGGAACGTGAGCATGCTGCCCGGCTGGTCCGGGAAGCGGCGGCGTTGCGCGAGAATCTGCGCAGGCGAAAAAAGCAGGCCAGGGATCGGCGAACACCGGTGACGGACGCGCAGGCCGACGAGCCGGCTGCCGACTGATCCATGGCGCGACGGCGATTGCCGCGCTGGTCCGGTAACGCTAGTGGTTCCGGCACCGACACGCCGTCCGCGAGTCCCGCATCGGGCCGGACGCCAGAGCGAGGCGCGACACCATGCCCGTGATGCCCGATAGCTGGATCCGTCGCATGGCCACCGGGCACGGCATGATCGAGCCGTTCGTCGAGACCCAGAAGCGGACGGGCGTGATCAGCTACGGGCTCTCCTCGTATGGCTACGATGCGCGGGTGGCGTCGGAGTTCAAGATCTTCACCGACGTGGATAGCGTCACCGTCGATCCGAAGGATTTCGACGAGCAGAGCTTCGTCACCCGCAACGTCCCGGTCTGCATCATCCCGCCGAACAGCTTCGCGCTGGCGCACACGATCGAGTATTTCCGCATTCCGCGCGACGTGCTGGTGATCTGCCTCGGCAAGTCGACCTATGCGCGCTGCGGCATCATCGTCAACGTGACCCCGCTGGAGCCGGAATGGGAAGGCCAGGTCACGATCGAGATCAGCAACACCACGCCGCTGCCGGCGAAGATCTACGCCAACGAGGGCATCTGCCAGTTCCTGTTCCTGCAGGGCGCGTCGCCCTGCGAGATCAGCTACGCCGACAAGGCCGGCAAGTATATGGGCCAGCGTGGCGTCGCCACGCCGCGCATGTGACGGAGCGACCACCGATGGACAAATTCCTGATCCGCGGCGGACGCCCGCTGCATGGCGAGATCCCGATCGGCGGCGCCAAGAACTCCGCGCTCAAGCTCCTGGTGGCCGGTCTGCTGACCAGCGAGCGCCTGGTGGTCAGCAACGTGCCGAGGATCGACGATATCGGCACCATGCGGCTGCTGCTGTCGCAGCACGGCATCGCCGTCGAGGATGTGGACGGCACCGGCCAGGTTCTGTCGGTCGGCGGCGACATCACCAACACCGAGGCGCCATACGACATCGTCTCGCGCATGCGCGCCTCGATTCTGGTGCTCGGCCCGCTTCTGGCCAGGTGTGGCGAGGCGCGGGTCTCGCTGCCGGGCGGCTGCGCGATCGGCACCAGGCCGGTCGACCTGCATCTCAAGGGGCTGGAGGCGCTCGGCGCCGAAATCAAGCTCGAGGGCGGCTACATCGATGCCCGCGCGCCGTCCGGACTGACCGGCGCCAGGATCATCCTGCCGTTCGCCTCGGTCGGCGCCACCGAGAACCTGCTGATGGCGGCCAGCCTGGCCGACGGCCGCACCGAGATCGTCAACGCGGCCCGAGAGCCGGAGATCGACGATCTGGTCGCCTGCCTGAACGCGATGGGCGCGCAGATCACCGGCGAGGGTACCGGCACGCTGGTGATCGACGGGGTCCGGGCGCTGCACGGCGCGCACCATGCGGTGGTGTCGGACCGGATCGAATGCGGCACCTACGCCTGCGCGGTCGGCATCGCCGGCGGCGACGTCCGGCTGGTCGGCGGCCGGATCGATCATCTCGGCTCGGTGATCCGCGCGCTCGAGGAGGGCGGCGTCGAGGTGACCCAGGAAGCGGGGGCGATGCGGGTCCGGCGCTCCGGCCGCCTGCGCGGGGTCGATATCATGACCGAGCCCTATCCCGGCTTCCCGACCGACATGCAGGCGCAGTTCATGGCGCTGTTCTCGGTCGCCGACGGCGCGTCGATGATGACCGAGACCATCTTCGAGAACCGCTTCATGCACGTGCCGGAACTGAACCGGATGGGCGCCCGGATCAACGTGCACGGCGCGTCGGCGATCATTCGCGGCGTCGAGAGCCTGTCCGGCGCCCAGGTGATGGCGACCGACCTGCGGGCCTCGTTCTCGCTGATCCTGGCCGGGCTGGCGGCGCAGGGCGAGACGGTGCTGAGCCGGGTCTATCACCTGGATCGCGGCTACGAGGCGGTCGAGCGCAAGCTGTCCGGTTGCGGAGCGGTGATCGAGCGGGTCGCGGGCTAGAACGTAGCGCCGCCGGCAGGCGCGGGTCGGCCCGGCGCGCAGCGGCCTTTCTCGGTTGACCGGCGGATGCTATCGCCACGGCGCGTTTCGTCCGGAGCCTGCATGTCCGCGCTGTCCAGTGCCGCCGCCCTCGCCGCAGAGATCACCACGCCGCTGGTCCTGGCGCTGCCGAAAGGCCGGATCCTGGCGGAATGCGGGCCGCTGCTCGAGGCGGCCGGGATCCGCCCGGCGCCGGACTGCCTCGACGAGGACAGCCGCCGCCTGCGCTTCGAGACCAACCACCCGATGCTCGACGTGGTCAGGGTCAGGCCGTTCGACGTCGCCACCTTCGTCGCCTTCGGCGCCGCGCAGGTCGGAATCTGCGGCGCCGACGTGCTGATGGAATTCGACTATCCGGAGATCTACGCGCCGCTCGACCTGCGCATCGGCGGTTGCAGGGTGTCGATCGCCGAGCCGATCGACCAGGCGGCGGGCGACGACCCGGCCCGCTGGTCGCAGGTGCGGGTGGCGACCAAATATCCCAACATCGCCCGCAGGCACTTCGCCGCCCGCGGCGTGCATGCCGATATCGTGCATCTCAACGGCGCGATGGAGCTGGCACCGGGACTCGGCCTGGCCCGGCTGATCGTCGATCTGGTGCAGACCGGCTCGACCCTGAAGGCGAACGGGCTGGCGGAGATGGAGGTGATCGCGGACGTGACCAGCCGGCTGATCGTCAACCGCACCGCGCTCAAGACCCGGCCGGAAGAGGTCGCGGCGCTGATCCAGCGTTTCCGGCAGGCGCTGGCCGCGGCGCCGGCCACGGGCGCACGCGGATGAGGCGTCTCGACGCCGCCGCACCGGATTTCGAGGCGGCCTTCTCCGCTCTCGTGGCGGAGGTGCGCGATGGCGGCAGCGCCGTGGATGGACCGGTGCGGGCGATCCTGAGCGACGTCCGCGCGCGCGGCGACGCGGCGGTCTGCGCCTACACCGACCGGTTCGACCGACACCCGCAGCCTCTGCTGCCGTCGGCGATGCGCATTGCCGCGTCGGAGATCGACCAGGCCTGTGCGGCGATCGAACCCGGGCTGATGGACGCTCTCTCGCTGGCGGCGCAGCGGATCGAGGCGTTCCATCGCGCGCAGATGCCGCAGGATTTCAGTCTGACCGATGAGTCGGCGCTGACCCTCGGGCTGCGCTGGACGGCGCTCGATGCGGTCGGGATCTACGTTCCCGGCGGCAAGGCGGCCTATCCGTCGTCGGTGCTGATGAACGCGATTCCGGCCAGGGTCGCGCGGGTGCCCAGGATCGCGATGTGCGTCCCCTGCCCCGGCGGCGTGGTCAATCCGCTGGTGCTGGCGGCGGCAAGGCTGGCCGGCGTGGAGGAGATCTTCCGGATCGGCGGCGCGCAGGCGGTGGCGGCGCTGGCGTTCGGCACCGCGACGATCGCTCCGGTCGACCGCATCGTCGGGCCGGGCAACGCGTATGTCGCGGAAGCGAAGCGCCAGGTGTTCGGCCATGTCGGCATCGACAGCATCGCCGGCCCGTCCGAAGTGGTGATCGTCGCCGATCGCGACAACGACCCCGCCCACGTGGCGATCGACCTGCTGGCCCAGGCCGAACACGACGAGTTCGCGCAATCCATCCTGCTGACCGACGATGCCGGTTTCGCCGACCAGGTGGCGGAGTGCGTCGCCCGCCTGCTGCCGGCGCTGCCGCGCCAGAAGATCGCGGCGGCGAGCTGGAACAGCTACGGCGCGATCATCGTCGTCGGCGCGCTGGACCAGGCGTGGGACCTGGTGAACCGCCTGGCGCCAGAGCACCTGCAGCTCATGCTGGCGGACGATACCGAAGCGTTCGCGCGCATCCGCCATGCCGGCGCGATCTTCCGCGGCCGGTTCTGCCCGGAGGCGATCGGCGATTATGTCGGCGGCCCGAATCACGTGCTGCCGACCAACCGCACCGCGCGATTCGCCTCCGGCCTGTCGGTCTACGACTTCCTGAAGCGCACCACCTGGATCGCCGCCGGCGTCGAGGCTCTGGACCAGGTCGGGCCGGCTGCGGTGGCGTTGGCGGAGGCGGAGGGGCTACAGGCGCACGCACGCAGCGTCTCGGTGCGACTCGCCCGTTCCTGACCCGGAACTTGACCCGGGCCGGAGCAATCCTCATGTTCCGGCCCGGAATGAACCACCCGCACGCTGTCAGGCGCGCGGCCCTGCGGCCGTTCCGGCCATCGATCACCATAAAAGGAGGCGCCTGATGCGCCGATGCATGACGAACACCCAGACACGTGGACGCAATGTCTAAGGAAGACATGATCGAATTCAGCGGCACCGTCCAGGAGCTGCTGCCCAACGCGATGTTCAGGGTCAAGCTCGACAACGAGCATACGATTCTCGCCCATACCAGCGGCAAGATGCGCAAGAACCGCATCCGCGTCCTCGCCGGCGACCGGGTCAATGTCGAGATGACGCCATACGACCTTTCGAAGGGTCGCATCACCTTCCGCTTCAAGTAGTCACGGTCTTGGACGAGCCTGCTGGACGTCCGAGGCTGGTCCTGGCCTCGTCCAGCCCGCGTCGCCGCGACCTGCTGGCCCAGATCGGCATCGCCGCGGACGCGATCCTGTCGCCCGGCATCGACGAGACCCCCGGCCGCGACGAGCTGCCGCGTCCCTACGTCACCCGGATCGCCCTCGCCAAGCTCGACGCGGCGCACATGCTGCCCGGCTCCGACGGGCTTCTGCTGGCAGCCGATACCGTGGTGGCGCTCGGGCGCCGCATCCTGCCGAAAGCCGAGGACGAGGCGACCGCCAGGCGCTGCCTGTCGCTGCTGTCCGGTCGCCGGCACACGGTGATGACGGCGGTGGCGCTGCGCGGCGCGGACGGTGGCCGCAGCCTGCGCGTTGTCGAGAGCGTGGTCGGGCTCGCCCGGCTCACCGAACGGCAGATCGACCGGCTGATCGACGCCGGCGACTGGCACGGCAAGGCCGGCGGCTACGCCATCCAGGGCAGGATCGCGGCGCATGTGCGGTTCCTGTCCGGCAGCCACTCCAATGTGATCGGGCTGCCGCTGTTCGAGACCGCGCAACTGCTGCGTGGGCGCGGCTGGCTGGAATGATCCGTCTGCTGGCCGCCTGCATGCCGGGCGAGATCAGGATCGCTGTGGCGGACGGAGAGAGGCTGCTGGACTACGCCCTCTGGCGCCCAGGCGCGCCGGACGGCGTCGGCGACCTGCATCGCGGCCGGGTGCAGTCGGTGTTGCCGGCGTTGGGCGGCGCGTTCGTGGCACTGGCCGATTCGATCGGGTTCCTGCCGTCACGCGAGGGTGTGGCGCGCGTCGGCGACGGCGATCGGATCCTGGTGCGGGTGGTGCGCAGTGCCCAGGGCGGCAAGGGTCCACGGCTCGCCCGGGTCGACGGCGATCCGGGCGACGGGCCGGTGGCGCTGCTGCAGCCGGGACCGGATCCGTTGACGCGGCTGGCGGCGTTCCATGCCGACGCGCCGATCCTGGCCGACGATCCTGGCCTTGCCGCGACCCTGCCGCCATCGCTGCGCGCCCGCGTGACGCGCGAGACGACGGTCTGGTCGCCGTCGATCGCGCAGCAGGTGGATGACCTCGCGCAGACCGAGATCGCCCTGCCGGGCGGCATGCGGGCCAGCTTCCATCCGACCCCGGCCCTGGTGGCGATCGACCTGGATGGTGGCAGCAGCAGCGCCGGCCGGGCAGCCAAGCCGGTCGCGCAGCTCGCCGCCAACCGTGCCGCGATCGGGCCGCTACTGCACCAGATGCGGCTGCGCAACCTCTCCGGCGCCATCCTGATCGATCCGGCCGGGCTGCCGGCCAAGAAGCGGGCGGCGCTGACGGTGGAGATCGAGGCGGCGCTGGCGAACGATCCGCTGCGGCCGCGGCTGCTCGGCTTCACCAGGCTTGGCCTGGCGGAGATCGTGCGGGCGCGGATCCATCCGCCGCTGCACGAACTGCTCGCAGGACCGCACGCCGCCGGCCTCGCGGCGCTCGCGGAGGCGGCGCGACTCGTCGCCGCAGCGCCGCATCGCCTGCCGGACCTGTCCGCCGGACTCGGGGTCGCGGCCGCGCTCGAGCGCGACGGTTTCGCGCGGGAGGCCCTGGCACGGCGCGCCGGCCGTCCCATTTCGATCCGTATCGACCCGTCTCTGCCCCCGAACGGCTGGAAACTCGATCATGCCTGACCCGCGCAGCGACCGCGCCATGGAGCGATCCGCACCGCCCTGCCCGATCTGCGGCAGGCCGGGTCTCGCCAGATTCAAGCCGTTCTGCTCGGTGCGCTGCGCCGATGCCGATCTCGGCCAGTGGCTGACCGGCCAGTACAGGGTTCCCGGACCGCAGCTCGACGACGAGCGGGAGTCGAACGACGCCGCGCGGCGGGTTGATCCCGAGGACGGCGTAGGTTAAAGCCTGCGCCACCAACGGACTGGCGCTCTCGCCGCGGTCCGCGGGGCAGAGGCCCGGGTAGCTCAGTTGGTAGAGCATGCGACTGAAAATCGCAGTGTCGGTGGTTCGAATCCGCCCCCGGGCACCACGTCCCTGATGCCGACCGGAGAGAACACCGTCATGATGCGTGCGCACGCGACGTCCGGTCTCGACGACACCGCCAGGGACTCCGGACCGACGCATCGCGAGCCGCTGCTCGACCTGTTCCCCGAAACCATCTTTGCCCGCCTGACCCATGCGCTGGCCGATCTCGCCGAGACCGCCCGGCTGTGGCGGCTGTGCTGGACGCTCGGCTGGCTCGACGTGAAGCTGCGCTATCGCGGCTCGGTGCTGGGGCCGTTCTGGCTGACCGCGTCGACCGCGGTGATGGTCGGCGCGATGAGCTTTCTCTACACCGCTTTGTTCCACACCAGCGTTGCCGGCTACATGCCGTTCCTGTCGCTGTCGCTGGTGCTCTGGAACTTCATGGCCAGCATCGTCAATGAGGGCGCCACCTGCTTCACCGCCGCGGAAGGCATGGTGCGCTCGATCAGGCTGCCGTTCGGGCTGCATGCGGCGCGCTGCATCATCCGCAACGTGCTGGTGCTGCTGCACAACGTCGTGGTGGTGGTGGTGGTGTTCGCGATCTTCCATGTCTGGCCCGGCAACCGGCTGATCTGGGCCACGCCCGGCATGGTGCTGTGGCTGCTCGATGCGGTCGCCGCCTGCCTGCTGCTCGGCACGCTGGGCGCGCGCTATCGCGACATTCCGCCGATCATCGCCAGCCTGATGCAGATCTTCTTCTTCATCAGCCCGATCATCTGGAAACCCGACCTGATCGCCAAGGGCCACGAGTGGCTGCAGCTCAATCCGTTCTACGCGCTGATCGAGATCGTGCGGCGACCGCTGCTCGGCGGCCATGCCGGGCTGCATCTGTGGCATCTGGCGGCGATCGACAGCGCCGCGCTGTGGCTCGCGGCGCTGCTGCTGTTCATGCGTGTGCGGTCGCGCCTGGCGTACTGGATCTGACGGCGATGCGCGGCGATCGCACCCAGGCCGGCGTCGAGGTCCGGGATCTCCACGTCACCTTCCCGCTCTATCACGGCAGCGCCCGGACCCTGCGACGCACGCTGGGTCGGATGCGGTCGAGCCGGTTCGAGCAGGACCAGCAGCAGCGGATGGTGGTGCAGGCGCTGCGGGCGGTGTCGTTCACGCTCCAGCCGGGCGACCGGCTCGGCCTGGTCGGCGGCAACGGCGCCGGCAAGACGACGCTGCTGCGGGCGCTGGCGGGGATCTACGAGCCGGTCGCGGGCCGGGTGACGATCCGCGGCGAGATCAATGCGCTGCTCGACACCAATCTCGGCATGAACATGGAGCTGACCGGACGCGAGAATATCGGCCTGCGCGGCATGCATGCCGGGCTGTCGCCGCGCCGGATCCGCGACATCGAAAAGGACGTGCAGAATTTCGCCGAGCTCGGCAGCTTCCTCGAGATGCCCGTGCGCACCTACAGCTCCGGCATGGTGATCCGGCTCGGCTTCGCCCTGGCGACTTCGATCCGGCCGCGCGTGCTGCTGATGGACGAGTGGTTCCTGGCCGGAGATACCAGCTTCATGCTGAAAGCGCAGGGACGCCTCGAACAGCTCGTGCAGCAGGCGGAGATCCTGGTGATCTCGACCCATATGCTCGACGTGGTGTCGGCCTGGTGCACCCGTGTGCTGTGGCTGGACCAGGGCATGGTCCGCATGCAGGGCACGCCCGCCGAGGTCCTGCCGGCCTACATGGCCGACGACCAGCCGTCGGAGCCGGCGGAAACGGACTGAGATCGACAAGACCGTTGCCATGCTCTCGGACCAGTGCGGAGCGTTCGTCCCGGCAAAATGACGATCGCCGCATGGAAATGGTGGGCCGGGTGGGGTTCGAACCCACGACCATTCGATTAAAAGTCGAATGCTCTACCGCTGAGCTACCGGCCCGCCCGGTGGACGGTGCGCCATGACTGACCCGAACAGACCAGCTCCGGCGCGCCGCCCGGACGCGATCAGGCGGCCGGCATGCTGGCCGGGCGCATGGTCACGATGCGATCGGGGTCGGATACCATGCCGCTTCCGCCGGCGCCACGCTTGATCTGGTCGACCAGCTCCATGCCCTCGGTCACCTCGCCGAAGATGGTGTACTGGCCGTCCAGGCTCGGCGCCGGCGCGAACATGATGAAGAACTGGCTGTTGGCGCTGTGCGGATGCGCGGTGCGGGCCGCACCCAGCGTGCCGCGCACGAACTTCGCCTTGGTGGTGAATTCCGACTTCAGGTCCGGCAGCGTGCTGCCGCCGGTGCCGGTGCCGGTCGGATCGCCGCCCTGCGCCATGAAGCCGTCGATCACGCGATGGAACGCGACGTTGTCGTAGAAGCCGTCCGCCGACAGGCTGCGGAACCGCGCGACATGCTCGGGCGCCAGGTCCGGGCGCAGACGGATCACGACCCGGCCGCTCTTCAGCTCCAGGTGGATCAGATCGGCATCGGTCGCTTGGGTGGTCGTCTCGGACATCGGAACTTCCTTGGTCGAATGACGCCGGATCAGCGCAGCTTGGCCATGATCCTGGCGTGGGTGAAGCGCGGCACGAACGCGGTGACGTCGCCGCCGAGCTGGGCGATCTCCTTCACCAGGCGCGACGAGATGAACTGGTAGCTCTCGGTCGCCATCAGGAACAAAGTCTCGATACTCGGATCGAGACGGTGGTTCATGCCGAACATCTGCGTTTCGTAATCATAGTCGGTGACGGCGCGAAGCCCCCTGATGATCACGTTCGCGCCGTTCTGCCGGGCGCTCTGCACCAGCAGGTTGTCGAAACCGACCACCTCGATCGGCGTGCCGGTCTCCTTGGCGACCATCTTGGTCTCATGCGCGACGCACTCGACCCGCTCGTCCAGGCTCATCAGCGGCTGCTTGCCGATATTGGCGGCGACGCCGACCACCAGCCGTTCGACCAGCCGCGCGCCGCGGGTGATCACATCGAGATGGCCGCGGGTGATCGGATCGAACGTGCCCGGATAGAAGCCGACATGCTGGCGGACGTCAGACATCCGGGTCCTCATCGGTGTCGCCCGCCTCCGGTCCGGCTTCCGGTCCAGCCCCGGATCCTACCCCAAATTCACCCTCGGGCGGTTCGGTCGCGCCGATCTCCGCGCCGGGCGGGGACGCGGCATCGGGCTCGTCGCCGTCGGACGCCTCGTCCTCCAGCACCGGGAACACGCTGGTCACGCGCTCCTGGCCGCCGAGACGGAAAAGCGTGACCCCCATCGAGGTCCGTCCGGTGATCCTGACCTGGTCGACCGGCACCCTGATCAGACGGCCGGCATCGGTGACCAGCATCACGTCGGTACCGTGCAGCACCGGCAGGGTCGCGACCACCTCGGTGCCGTTGCGCGGCGCCAACTGCACGTTGAGGATGCCCAGGCCGCCGCGGCCGCTGACCCGGTAGTCGTAGGCGGAGCTGCGCTTGCCGAACCCGCCGTTGGTGACGGTCAACAGGATCTCCTCGGCGAGCTCCAGCGCGGCGAAGCGCTCCGGCGACAGCGCCGCCGCGACCACCTCCTCGTCCTGCGGCTCGGAGGCGCCCGCCTCGATCTCCGTCTCGATCTCGGCCTCGGCCCCATTCTCCGAGCCGTTCTCCGGTCCGGCATCGGCGCGGCGCTTGGCGTTGGCCATCTTCATGTAGCCGGCGCGTTCAGCCGGGTCGGCGCCGACATGGTTCAGCACCGCCAGGCTGTTCACCTCGTCGCCGGTGCCCAGACGGATGCCGCGCACGCCGGTCGAGTCGCGGCCGGCGAACACGCGCAGCGTCTCGTCGGCGATCTGGAACCGGATGCAGCGGCCGAGCCTGGTCGCCAGCATCACGTCCTGGCCCTCGCGGCAGGTGGCGACGCCGATCAGCCGGTCGCCGTGCGCGCCCCATCCCTCGTCGAGCTTCATGGCGATCAGGCCGGACGCGCGCACGTTGCGGAAATCGCTCAGCCGGTTGCGCCGCACGTTGCCGCTCGCGGTGGCGAAGACGAGATGCAGGCTCTCCCAGAGCGTCTCGTCCTGGGGCAGCGGCAGCACGGTGGTGATGGAGTCGCTGCCGAGCTCCGGCAGCAGGTTGACCAGGGCCCTGCCCTTCGCCGTCGGGCTGGCTTCCGGCAGGCGCCAGACCTTCTCGCGATAGGCCTTGCCGCCGGAGGAGAAGAACAGCACCCATTGATGCGTATGGGCGTTGAAGCTGCGCGTGACGATGTCGTCGCCGCGCCGTCCGGCGGCGGTGCGGCCGCGACCGCCGCGGTTCTGCGCCCGGAAGGTCTCCAGCGTGGTGCGCTTGATGAAGCCGTCGCGGGTGATGGTGACCACCATCTGGCCGGGCTCGATCAGGCTCTCGTCGGTCTGGTCGCCGGCGATGTCGGAGATCTCGGTGGCACGCGGCGTGGCGATCTCGGCGCGGACCACCGCGAGCTCGTCGCGCATCACCTCGAGGCGGCGCGGCTTGCTGCCGATGATGTCCAGCAAGTCGTTGATCTTGTGGCTGACCTCTGTCAGCTCGGCCTGGATCTTCTCCCGCTCCAACCCGGTCAGGCGCTGCAGGCGCAGCTCCAAAATGCCGCGCGCCTGGGCCTCGGTCAGCCGCACCTTGCCGTCGACGACGACATTGCCCTCGTCATGGATCAGCGACAGCAGCGGCTCGATCTCGGCGGCGTCCCACTCCTGGGTCATCAGCGATTCGCGCGCCGCCGCGGCATCCGGCGCGGCCCGGATCAGCGCGATCACCCGGTCGATGTTGGCGACCGCCAGCACCAGCCCGACCAGCAGATGGCCGCGATCGCGCGCCTTGCCGAGATCGAAGCGGGAGCGCCTGAGGATCACCTCCTCGCGGAAGGCGATGAAGGCGACCAGCATCTCCCGCAGACCCATCAGCTTCGGCTGGCCGTCGTTCAGCGCCAGCATGTTGACCCCGAACGAGGTCTGTAGCTGGGTGAAGCGATAGAGCTGGTTCAGCACCACCTCGGGCGTCGCCTCGCGCTTGATCTCGATCACGATCCGCATGCCCGACCGGTCGCTCTCGTCGCGGATGTCGGACACGCCCTCAATCTGCTTGGCGCGGACCAGCTCGGCGATCTTCTCCTGCAGGGTGGATTTGTTGACCTGGTAGGGGATCTCGGTGATCACGATCGCCTTGCGGTCGCGGCGTATGTCCTCGATCTCGGCGCGGGCCCGCACCATCACCGAACCGCGTCCGGTCTCGAACGCCGACCGGATGCCGGAGCGGCCGAGAATGATGCCGCCGGTCGGGAAATCCGGACCCGGCACGATCTTCATCAGCGCGTCGAGCGACAGGTCGGGCTCGGCGATCAGCGCCAGGGTGGCGTCGATGATCTCGCCCGGATTATGGGTCGGGATGTTGGTGGCCATGCCGACGGCGATGCCCGAGCCGCCATTGATCAGCAGGTTCGGATAGGCGGCGGGGAGGACCTTCGGCTCCTCCTCGCTCTCGTCGTAGTTCGGCTGGAAATCCACCGTATCGCGGTCGATGTCGTCGAGCAGGAACATCGCCGCCTTGGCCAGGCGGGCCTCGGTGTAGCGCATCGCCGCCGGGCTATCGCCGTCGACCGAGCCGAAATTGCCCTGCCCGTCGATCAGCTTGACGCGCATCGACCAGGATTGCGCCATGCGCACCATGGCGTCGTAGATCGAGCTGTCGCCGTGCGGGTGGTATTTGCCCATCACGTCGCCGACCGCGCGGGCCGATTTGCGGTACGGCTTGTCGTGGGTGAAGCCGCTCTCGCGCATCGAATACAGGATGCGGCGATGCACCGGCTTGAGGCCGTCGCGCACGTCCGGCAGCGCGCGGCTGACGATCACCGACATCGCGTAGGCGAGATAGGAGGTCTGCATCTCCTCCTCGATCGTCACCGGAACCGTGTCGGAGGGTTCGGGAGGCAGCGGCGGGACCGGAGGCTCAGGAGTATCGCTCAAAAAGGGAATCCGTCGGTCGGGCGCCGGACCGGTGCCTTGCGCGCGAGCGCCGGCCGCCCGGACGGGCGCGCAAGGGGGCGACGCCACGCGGCGCGCTGTTTAAGCTTTCTAGCACGCGCGCGCACGGCGGAAAACTCGGCCGCGGCGGGTCGAAAACCGCTCGGCCCGGTCTATGCTGCGCCCCTCGTTTCCTTGGAGCATCGCGATGCGGGCCACCTGTCAGTGCGGGGACTTGACCGTCATGCTCGACGGGCAGCCGGAGGCGGTGGTGGCGTGCCATTGCATCGCCTGCCAGCGCCGCACCGGGTCGGTGTTCGGCGTGCTCGCCTTCTATCCGGACGAACGGGCCCGGATCGACGGCGCGGCGACTCGTTTCGCACGCCCCGGCGCGAGCGGGGACGCGTTCGAGACCTTCTTCTGCCCGGTCTGTGGCTCGACGGTCTATGTCAGGACCGCCCGGCATCCAGACGGCATCGGGATCGCCGTCGGCGCGATCGGCGATCCCTTGTTCCCGCCGCCGGTGCGGTCGATCTGGGAGAACACCATGCATGGCTGGGTCTCGATCTCCAGCGCGGAGCAGCATTGTCCGCGCGGGCGAAGCGGCTGAGCCGCGCCGCCATGCTCGGGACCAGCCTGCGCGGCCGTCTGACGGCATCGATGACGGTGATCTTCTGCGGCGCGCTGGCGATCGAGGCCGGGCTGCATGCGCTGGAGGATAGCGGCCACGGCCTGGGCGGCCGGCTCGGACGTTTCCTGCTCGGCGACGAGCTTCCGGAGCCCTGGCAGGATCTGTCGGTGCTGCTGCCGTTCGGCGCGCTGATCATCCTGCTGGTCGGCGTGGTCTGCCGCTGGAGCCTGCGGCCGCTGACCCGCGCCTCGGCGCAGGCGGAGCAGGTCGGCCCGCTGCGGCCGGACGCACGGATCGGCACCGGCGGTCTGCCGAGCGAGCTCGCGCCGCTGGTCGCGGCGATGAACGCGGCGCTCGATCGCCTGGCCGAGGCGTACGAGGTGGAACGGCGCTTCACCATGAACGCGGCGCACGAGCTGCGCACGCCGCTGGCGACGCTGAGCCTCAGGCTGCAGCGCGTCCGGCACGACCAGGCGGCGATGGACTGGCCGTCGATCGAGCGCGATATCGCCACCATGAGCGGGCTGATCGACCGGCTGCTGGATCTCGCCCGAAAGCAGGGCGCCACCGCGCGTGCGGAGTCGCTGGGGAGCCTGCCGGCGGTCAATCTGTCGCGTGCGGCGCGGATGGCGGCGGCGCAGATGGTGCCGCTGATCGAGGCGGCCGGACGCACGTTCGACGTTTCGGTCCCGGAGAGCCTGCCGGTGCAGGGCGATGCCGCCGACCTTCAGGACATGGTGCGCAACCTGATCGAGAACGCGCTCGTCCATGGTCGCGGCCGGATCGCGCTCGTTGCGGCGCGCCAGGGCGACGGGATCACGCTCGCCGTATCGGACCAGGGCGACGGCGTGGCGCCTTCGCTGCGCGAGACGGTGTTCGAGCGATTCCGCAAGGGCGAGCAGTCCGCCGCAGGCAGCGGGCTCGGCCTGGCGATCGTGCGGGAGGTGGTCAGGCGCCACTCCGGAACGGTCGGGTTCGTTTCCGGGCCCGGTTGCGTGGTCAGGGTCGCGCTGCCGCTGGCGCGGCACGGTTTAACCGGAACGTCACGGACATAGCCGAAACCCGTGTCTAAAAACCTAGCCGTCAGCTTGGCGTCAGGTTTTCTATGCGAATGTCTCGATGGATGGTGTCGGCCTGCGCGACCGGCCTGATGGCCGCGTCACCGCCCCGTGTCGCTCAGGCCCAGACGTCGTCCCAGACCTCGTCCCAGACTTTGCCCCAGACGGCGCCGGCCGAGGCGGTGACCGTCACCGGCCAGTCCTTCCCGGGCATCGCGGCACAGCAGGCCCCGGTCGGCGCCGCTTTGGACCAGGTCCAGCCGACAGCGACCATCAGCCAGCGCTTCATCGCCGACAACGTGCCGGCGACGTCGAACTACGACGACATCATCCGGCTGACGGTCAGCGCGATGGACATCGACCCGAACGGACCGGGTCTGCAGCAGGATTTCGGTCAGAGCATCCGCGGCATGCAATACACCCAGTTCAGCGTGCTGTTCGACGGCGTCCAGGTGCCGGGCTCGCCCAGCAATCTCTCGCCGCAGCCGGCAGCCTATTTCGTCGCGCACGATCTGGGCACCATCACGGTCAATCGCGGACCGGGTCCCGCCTCGACGGTCGGCTCGGCGACGTTCGGCGGTGATACCGAGATTCATTCGCGCGATCCGTCGGCCACCGCGCAGGTGAACCCTTATGCGACCTTCGGCTCGTTCGGCACCAAGCTGTATGGCATCCAGGCCGATACCGGCACGTTCGGCGGGTTGCTGTCCGGCGGCCGGCTGTCGCTGGACATCCAGCGCAACGAGAGCCGCGGCGCGCTGACCGGCACGTCGGACGAACGACGCAATCTGTTCGCCAAATACATCCAGCCGATCGGCGCCCACACCACGCTCACCGCCGCGGTCAATCTCGACAATGCGGTCACCGATACGCCGTACGGCACGCCTTTGTCGCTGATCGACGCGTTCGGCCGGAATTTCTCCCTGAACGACGATCCGCGTTCGCAGGCGTACGGGCCCTACAACCGCGACGCCTACACCACCGATTTCGAATATCTGAAGCTGGAGCACGATTTCGGCCATGGGCTGGTGGTCTCCGACCAGCCCTACACCACCGCCTTCTACCATCGTGGCGTGCAGAGCAGCGACACCTCGCTCAGCACCCCCAACCTGACCACCACCGCGACCAAGACCTATTATCTGAACGACACGCCGACCGTGCTGAACGACGACGTGCCGGGTGCGGCCTACAAGAACGACTACCGCGCCTGGGGCAACATCCTGCGCCTGAGCCAGGACACACGATGGGGACAGGCCCGGGCCGGATTCTGGTTCGAGAGCGAGGACAACACGCTCTACAAGGCCAACGTCGTGCTGACCCGGGACCAGTTGCAATACACGACCGCGCGCACCGCCTCGCCGTTCCAGTATCTGTATTTCGACCGGCTCACCACCGCGCAGCCTTACGCCGAGTTCGCCTGGCATCCGCTGCCGCGCCTGACCGTCACAGCCGGCGTGAAATACAGCTCGGTCACGCGCTTTCTCGACGGACCGCTCGTGCGCACGGTGAAGGGTCCGGCCACCGACCACGCGACCTACAACAAGCCGCTGCCCTCGCTCGACGTGAATTACCGCATCAACAGCGGGCTGTCGGTCTACGCCCAGGCGGCCAAGGGATTCCTGACGCCACCGCTCAACGTGTTCTATGCCAAGATCGTCAACACGGTGCAGCCCTCGACCACCGAGAACTACCAGATCGGCACGGTCTATCAGCACGGCTGGCTCAGCGCGGACGCCGACCTGTACGACATCCAGTACCAGAACTACATCGCCAGCACCGTCATCGGCACCAACACGCTCTACACCAACCAGGGCGGCGCCACCTTCAAGGGCGTGGAACTGGAGGCGACGGCGCAGGTCGGGGCCGGCTTCGCGCTCTACGCCAACGGCTCGCTGAACGATGCCCGCTACCATCAGGGCGCGCAGATCGCCCAGGCGCCGCGACGCACCGCCGTCGCCGGGGTGCTGTTCGACCGCAAGGGCGCCCTCCTGGCGACGGACCGGGTCGACGCCTCGTTCCTGATCAAGGATGTCGGACCGCAATGGGGCACCGACGCCGGCTTCGTGAACAAGTATCCGATCAAGTCCTACGATACCGCCGACCTGGCGCTGCATTACCTGCTGCCGGTCTCGGCCGCGCGTCATCTCGATCTCGGTGTCCAGGTGAGCAACCTGTTCAACAACACCAGCCTGATCGGTTATGCCGGCGCCGCAGCCGGGAACGGCGCGGCGCTCTATTGGGTGAATGGCGGGCGGGGCATCTTCTTCAGCGTCGCGTCGACGCTTTAGCAGCCTGCTCGCAGCAGCCGGCTCAGAACGGGATCTCGTCGTCCAGGTCGCCGCCAGCCGGCTCCCAGCCGCCGGAACCGCCGCCCTGATTGCCGCCCTGATTGCCGCCCTGGCCGGCACCGGCCGGGGCCCGTGCCGGACCGCGCGCCGGGCTGGCGGGACGGCTGGAACCGCCGCCACCGCCGCCGCCGTATCCGCCGCCGCCATAGCCGCCATCGCCGCCCGACTCGTCACCGCCGCGGTTGGAGTCGATCAGCGTCAGGTCGCCGCGGAAGCGGTCGATCACCACCTCGGTGGTGTATTTCTCCTGGCCCGACTGGTCGGTCCATTTCCTGGTCTGCAGCGAGCCCTCGATATAGACCTTGCGGCCCTTCTTCAGGAACCGCTCCGCCACGTCGCCCAGCCGCTCGTTGAACACCACGACCCGGTGCCACTCGGTCTTCTCCTTGCGCTCGCCCGACGCCTTGTCGTTCCAGCTCTCGCTGGTGGCGATGCTGAAGCTGACGATCTTGCTGCCGTTCTGGGCGTTCCGGACCTCGGGGTCCTTTCCCAGATTCCCGACCAGGATCACCTTGTTGACGCTGCCGGCCATCGCAATTTCCCGTCTTCGCAAACCGGCGCGCCGCGGGCGGGCCGGATTTTTCGCAATTCATCGTGCCTCTACCTACGCGCCGCATTATACAGGCGGAACGTGAACAGACAATGAACAGGAGTCCCGCTTGGCGCAGACCACCCGGAAAGCCAGCGACGCCGCCGCCAAACGACCGGCACCGGCCTTGGCAGCGGCGCCGACCAACCACGCCATCCGGGTCAGGGGCGCCCGCGAGCACAACCTGAAGAATATCGACGTCGACATCCCGCGCGATCAGCTCACCGTGGTCACCGGCCTGTCCGGCTCCGGCAAGTCGTCGCTCGCGTTCGACACCATCTACGCCGAGGGCCAGCGCCGCTACGTCGAGAGCCTGTCGGCCTACGCGCGACAGTTCCTGGAGCTGATGGGCAAGCCCGACGTGGATTCGATCGAGGGCCTGTCCCCGGCGATCTCGATCGAGCAGAAGACCACCAGCCGCAATCCGCGCTCCACCGTCGGCACCATCACCGAGGTGCACGACTATATGCGCCTGCTCTGGGCCCGCGCCGGCGTTCCGTATTCCCCGGCCACCGGCCTGCCGATCGAGGCGCAGACCGTCAGCCAGATGGTGGACAGGGTACTGGCGATGCCGGAGGGCACACGGCTGATGCTGCTGGCGCCGGTGATCAAGGACCGCAAGGGCGAATACCGCAAGGAGCTGGCCGATCTGGCCCGCAAGGGTTTCACCCGAGCCAAGGTCGACGGCACGCTGTACGAGATCGCCGACGTCCCGAACCTGAACCGCAAGCTCAAGCATACCGTCGAGGCGGTGGTGGACCGGGTGGTGGTCAAGCCCGGCCTGGAGAGCCGGCTGGCGGACAGTTTCGAGCAGGCGCTCGGCCTGTCCGACGGCATCGTCTATGCCGAGGAGGTGATCAAGGGCGAGGAGGCGCCGAAGCGCACCGTGTTCTCGTCCAAGTTCGCCTGCCCGGTCAGCGGCTTCACCCTGGAGGAGATCGAGCCGCGCCTGTTCAGCTTCAACGCGCCGCAGGGCGCCTGCCCGGTCTGCGACGGCATCGGCGTCGAGAGCTTCTTCGACCCGCATCTGGTGGTGCCGGACGAGACCCTCACCCTCGCCGCCGGCGCGGTCGCGCCCTGGAACGGCAGCCAGAGTCCTTACTACATCCAGACCCTGCAGAGCCTGGCCAGGCATTTCCGCCAGTCGATGACGGTGTCCTGGGACGGGCTGACCGAAGCCATGCGGACCGCGATCCTGCACGGCACCGAGGAGACCGTCACCTTCACCTACAAGGACGACCGGCGCGCCTACGAGGTGAAGAAGCCGTTCGAGGGGGTGCTGAAGAACCTGCAGCGCCGCTACGCCGAGACCGACAGCGCCTGGATCCGCGAGGAGATGTCGCGCTACCAGTCCGAGAAGCCCTGTCATGTCTGCAACGGCGCGCGCCTGCGGCCGGAAGCCCTGTCGGTCAGGATCGCCGGCCACACCATCGCCGACGCGTCCGAGCTGCCGATCCGTCGGGCGCTGGAATGGTTCGCCACCGTGGAGGCCACCCTCACCCCGCAGCGCGCCGAGATCGCCCGGCGCATCCTGCGCGAGATCCTCGACCGGCTGCGCTTCCTCGACGATGTCGGGCTCGACTACCTGACCCTGTCGCGCGGCTCGGCCACCCTGTCCGGCGGCGAGAGCCAGCGCATCCGTCTCGCCAGCCAGATCGGCTCCGGCCTGACCGGGGTGCTCTACGTGCTGGACGAGCCCTCGATCGGCCTGCACCAGCGCGACAACGAGCGCCTGCTCGGCACGCTGGAGCGGCTCAAGCGGCTCGGCAACACGCTCCTGGTGGTCGAGCACGACGAGGAGGCGATCCGCGCCGCCGACTATCTGATCGACATGGGCCCGGCCGCCGGCGTGCATGGCGGCAACGTGATCGCCCACGGTACTCCCGAGCAGGTCGCGGCCCACCCGGACAGCCTGACCGGCGCCTATCTGTCCGGCCGACGCCGGATCCCGGTGCCGGCCGAGCGGCGTCCGGTCGACCGCAAGCGCCAGGTCAGCGTGGTCAACGCGACCGGCAACAACCTCAAGGGGATCAGCGCCTCGTTCCCGCTCGGGACCTTCACCTGCATCACCGGCGTGTCAGGCGGCGGCAAATCCACGCTGGTGATCGACACGCTCTACAAGGCGCTGTCGCGCCGGCTGATGGGCTCCGGACAGGTTCCGGCGCCGCACGAGCGCATCGACGGGCTGGAGCTGCTCGACAAGATCATCGACATCGACCAGTCGCCGATCGGCCGTACGCCGCGCTCCAACCCGGCCACCTACACCGACCTGTTCGCGCCGATCCGCGACTGGTTCGCCGAGCTGCCGGAGAGCAAGGCGCGCGGCTACAAGCCCGGCCGGTTCAGCTTCAACGTCAAGGGCGGCCGCTGCGAGGCGTGCCAGGGCGACGGCGTGCTGAAGATCGAGATGCACTTCCTGCCCGACGTCTACGTCACCTGCGACACCTGCAAGGGTGCGCGCTACAACCGAGAGACACTGGAGATCAAGTTCCGCGGCCACTCGATCGCCGACGTGCTGAACATGACCGTCGACGAGGCGGTGCCGTACTTCTCCGCCGCCAACCGCATCCGCGACCGCCTGACCATCCTGCAGCAGGTCGGTCTCGGCTATGTGAAGCTCGGCCAGCAGGCCACCACCCTCTCCGGCGGCGAGGCGCAGCGGGTGAAGCTGTCGAAGGAGCTGGCCCGTCGCGCCACCGGCCGCACCCTCTACATCCTGGACGAGCCGACCACCGGCCTGCACACGGAGGATGTCCGCAAGCTGCTGGAAGTGCTGCATGCGCTGGTCGACCAGGGCAACACGGTGCTGGTGATCGAGCACAATCTCGAGGTCATCAAGACCGCGGACTGGGTGCTCGATCTTGGCCCCGAGGGCGGCGACGGCGGCGGCAGGATCGTCGCCGTGGGCACCCCGGAAGACATCGCCGCGTCCAAGGGCAGCCATACCGGCCGCTTCCTGGCGCCGCTGCTGCCGGCAACCGCGCCTGCCGCCAGGCGTAAGCGGGCCTGATCCACCGACAGAGAGACCGATGAGCAAGAGCAACGGAACCGTAGGGTTCGTCGGCTACGGCGCCATGGCCAGGCTGATGGCGGCGCATATCCGCGCGGCCGGCTACCAGACCGTCGCCTATACCCCTTCGGCCAAGGGCGGCACGGCGGAGGACGGCACCAGGATGCTGGACTCGGCCCGCACGCTGGCCGAGGCCAGCACGATCGTCCTCGTCTCGGTGCCGAACGACCAGGCGCTCGCCGCCTCCGCCTATGGCGAGCGGGGCTTCCTCGTCGGCCTGAAGCAAGGCGGGCTGGTCATCGACACCAGCTCGGTGTCACCCGACGCCTCGCGCCGTCTGGCGGAGACCGGCGCGCGGCGCGGCATCGCCGTGCTTGATGCGCCGGTCTCCGGCAGTACCCCGGAAGCCGAGAAGGGCGAGCTGGTGGTGCTGGTCGGCGGCAAGGCGGACGACCTCGCCCGGGCGCGTCCGGTGCTCGACGCGATCGGCAAGCAGACCATCTATGTCGGACCGGCCGGCCACGGCTCGACCCTCAAGCTGGTGGTGAACGGCATCATGGTCTCGACCATGGCGGCGATCGCCGAGACGATCGGCTACGGCGTCGCCGCCGGCCTGGATCGCGGCACGCTGCTGGAGACCCTGTCCGGTCTGGCGGTCGTGTCGCCGCACCATCAGCGCAAGATCGACAGCGCCGGCACCGGCGACCTCGACCCGCAATTCCCGACGGTCCTCGCGCACAAGGATCTCGGGCTGCTGCTGGCCGACGCCGCCGCGCATCGCGCACCGGTGCCGACCATCGCCGCCGCCGCCCAGCTCCTGTCGCTGACCATGCAGCGACATGGCGAGCAGGATTATTCGGCAGTGCTGCCAACCGCCGAGACCCTGGCCGGCGCCTGAAGTCCGGCGCCGAAACCGGCGGCGCGCATCGCCGGCAGCGCGGCGCGGCTGACCGGGATCACCAGCCCGTTCTCCAGCGCCAACTGCCAGCCCTGTCCGCGCCGCTCGGCGCGGGCACGGCATCCGTTCGCCAGCCAGAAGGAGCGGTGCGGCTGCCAGCCGGCCGAAGCGCCCAGCATCTCGGTGGCGTCGCGCATCCTGAGCAGCACCAGCGTGCTGGCGCCGACCACGTGGATCCGCAGGTAATGGTCCTCCGCCTCCAGGGCCAGCAGGCGACGCCCGGCGAGTTCCGGCGCATGGCGAGCCAGGAACGCCTCGGGCACCGACGGAAGCGATGCCGCCGGTGACGCCGCCGCGGCCCTGGCCTGCGCCGACGCCGGCACCGTCGGGGTAAACGCGGCTGCGGGCTGGGCCTGGAACAGGCCGCGATAGGCGAAGGCGATCACCAGCCCCAGCACCAGCGATTCGAGGTAGAGCGGCGCGAAGGCGGCGGTATGCCCGGTGACGACCCAGAGCGACAGCTCGGTGCCGGCGGAGGCCGGGATCGAGCCGGCGAGGACCATCAGCACCACGGCCCCGGGGCCGCCGATCGACGGGGTCAGCCTGGCGACCAGCCGGCGCCCGGCCGCCAGCCCCAGCTTCCAGAACAGCGCGCAGGCCAGGAAGTAGCCGATCCTGACCGGCAGGCCGAGCCGCCAGGTGCCCCACGGCGCCATCAGGCTCAGCAGCGCCGCCACCAGGAGCGCGGTCGCCCAGCCGGCGACCAGCCTGGTGCGTCGGTTCCGCGCCTCGCAGCCCTGCGGCCCGGCCTCCTCGATCATCGGCGTCCCTTCGCGCTTCGTGAATCGACGCTAGCAGCGATTGGCGAAGATCGGACAGCTTTTGGCGCAACGAGCGTTGCCGGGCCGGGACGCCTCCCGGCATGCAGGCCGCACCCCATTCCGGAGCGCCCGCCATGATCTTCGCCCAGCAGCTTCTGATCCACACGCCGGCCTGGCTGTACGTCCTGCTCGCCTACCTGGTCTATCAGGGCGTCCGCGCCCTTCGCCCGCAGACGGTGACGATCTGGCGCATGCTGATCGTGCCGCTGATGTTCGTCGCCATGGGTCTGGTGAGCCTCCTTGCGCGTCACGCCGGGCTTCCGGCG
>CAIMSN010000032.1 GCA_903844135.1 uncultured Rhodospirillales bacterium
GAGACGTAGAGGCTGTCGAACCAGGTGCCGGGGTCGTGACTGAGACCGAGGCCGCCGGCGACGTCGCCGTTGGCGATCGAGACCACCTGGTCGTTGAATTCGGCCGCCACCGCCGCGATCAGGACGCCCAGCAGGCCGAGCAGGGGCCGTGTCTTCTCCGCCAAGCCGCCTGCCTCCCCGCCCCGATCGCCGTTTGCGGGGCGGTCATACAGTCAGCGTGGCCCTGTTGGAACAGACCTCAGGGCTGGACGGCCATGTCCTGCACCGGCAGCGGCGCCTTCAGCGTTCCCTGCGCCACCATGAACCGTTCGAACGCCGCGTAGCGCTCGGCGTCGAGCAGCGCCGGCTGGGGGTCCTGGCGCGGCAGGCTGGCGGTCCAGGCGGCGTGGTTCAGTCTGGTGTCGAGGTCGGGATGCTCCTTGACGAAGGCCTGCCACATCTCGTCCGGGTGATTGAGCAGGGCGACGGTGCCCTCCTGCAGGGCGGCCAGGAAGCGCGGGATGCGAGGGTCGGACCGCTCGTCGTTCCGGGCCAGCACGACGAGCTCGTCGTAGAGCGGCACGCCGTGCTCCTCCGGGTAGAAGGCGCGGGCCTTGAAGCCGCGCTGGTCGAGATCGATCAGCTCGTAGTTGCGCATGCCGCCGATGATCGCATCGACCTGGTGCGACATCAGCGCCTGCTCGAGCTGGAAATTTACCTCGGTGACCGAGACGTCGGACGGTTTCAGCCCGACCGAGGCCAGCATGCCCTTGAGCAGCGCGTCGTCGGCGCCGCCGACCGAGGCGCCGATGCGCCGTCCCCTGAGGTCGGCCAGCGTGTGGATCGGGCCATCGGCGGCGACGATCAGGGTGTTGAGCGGCGTGTCCTCGAGCGTGCCCACCCGGACCAGGCCGAGGCCGCCCTGGTCGAGCAGCGGCAGTTGCGGCTGGTAGCTGATGCACAGATCGGCCTGGTGGGCGGCGAGCAGGCGCGGCGGCGAGCCGGGGTCGGACGGGACGATGAAGCGCACGTCGAGGCCGTGCCGGGCGTAGGCGCCGCTGTACTGCGCCGACAGCAGAGCCTCGTGATTGGCGTTGACGAACCAGTCGAGGATGATGGTGAGCCGGTCGGCGGCGCCGGCCGGTCGCGGCGGCAGGAGCGCGGCGAGCGCCGCCAGGATCGCCAGGACGGGTCTGCGCATCAGAACGCACTCGCCACGGTCAGCAACGCCGCGAAGCCGCCGCCGAGGTAATAGGTTGCCGGGGAACCGGGGATGAGGGTGCCGTAGCGGCCGACGGTGTCCCTCGCGTTGCTGGTCGGGCTGGCGATGCCGGACAACACGTTGGTGTCGGTGACGTTGACCAGGTTCAGCCGCATCTCGGGATGCGTGGCCGGACCGAGCGTCGGCAGCCGTACGCCCAGGGTGACGTCGCCCTGCGTGTGGTCGGCGATCTTCTCGTCGTCCATGAAGCTCGCATATTGCGGGCCGACATATTTCACCGCGGCGCTGCCGAACCAGGTGCCGTCGTCGTAGGCCAGGCCGAGCGCGCCCTGCCAGGCCGGGCTGCGCACCGCGACATGGCCGGCGGTGGGCAGCAGGTCGCCATCGACGGCGAGGTCGTTGTCGATGGTCGCCCGCAGATACTCGCCCGATGCGTAGGGGCTCAGATGGTGCCAGGGGCGCAGGCCGATCTCGGCATCGACGCCGCGCGAGGTCTGGCCGCCGGCATTCAGGGTGGAGCCGGTCAGCACGCCCTTCAGGTCGATCACGGTGGCGATCTGGCGATTGGTGAAGTTGTAGTTGAACGCGGTGATGCTGCCGATCAGCCAGTCGCCCTGGCGGCGGTAGCCGATCTCCTCCGAGATCGAATATTCGTCGCGCAGGCCGGTGGCGGCCTTGTTCAGCAGGGCGCCGCTGGCCGGATCGAAGCTGTCGAACAGGGTGGTGGCGGAGGGGGTGCGGAAATTGGTCGAGACGCTGGCGAAGAGCTGGTTGTTCTTGTCGATCTGCCAGCGCAGGCCGGCGCGGGGCAACGGTTCCGAGCTGTCGATCCCGGTGCGGTAGGTGGCGCCGGGGATCGCGTTCCAGCCCTGGCGCGTCACCATCGCCTGCTTGAAGCCGAGATCGATGGTGACGGCATGGTTCGCAAGCGCGATGCTGTCGCCGACGAACAGCGCGTTCACCTGGGCGATGCTGTGCGTGTCCTGCGCCAGCAACTGCCGTCCGTCCGACAACAGGATGGTGCCGCGGGCGGAATTGACCCAGATGTCCGACGGCGTGCCGTCCGGCCCGAGCGGGCTGAACGGGGCGGGCTCGCGATCGTCGGAATAGTCGTACCAGACGCCGGCGGTGAGGTGATGGGCCCCCAGAGTCCAGTCGAGCTTCGGCACCAGGCCGGCGCGGTAGCTCGCCTGCTGGTAATTGGCGACCACCGTGGCCTGGCCGCCAGAGGCGCCGGGCAGGCTCAGCGTGTCCGGCAGCGCCTGCGTGCCCTGGAACAGCCCGCTGGTCGGCAGCACCGCGCCGCCCGGCGTGTTGCCGTAGCCATATTGCGCGTAGGGGGTGAGGTCGAAGGCGAGCGTCCCGGCCAGGCGCAGATGAGTCGGCGCGGCGATGTAGAACAGGCGGTAGGGCTGCTGGTAGAGCCGCCAGTAGTTGGTGTTGCCCTGCACGTAGGTGCCGGCGTAGTTGTCCGGGCCGGAGCGGCCGTACTGCTTCCAGTCCGCCTGGGTAGGCAGCGGATAGCCCGACGTGACGGCATCGTTCCAGGTGCCGAGCACCGAGACCGAACTGCCATCGTTCCAGTCGCGCACGAAGCGGAAATCGACATGCTGGCGCTTGTCGCGGCCCGAGCCACGCCAGTTGTCGGCGGCGGAATGCGAATAGGAGACGAAGCCGCGAATGCCGCTGGCCCCCAGAGAGCCGGTGTCGAGACGGATGAATTCCCGGCTGGTGTGATAGGATCCATAGGAACCTTCCAGAAAACCGCCAGGCGCCGTCGCGGGATTTCGAAACGCCAGCGACAGCAGACCGCCGGCCGCGTTGATCACCGGACTGTCGAGATCGCCGGTCCCCTGGCTGAGGCTGATCTGATCGAGATTCTCGGTGTCGGCGAACTGGTTCGGATAGCCGGTGTAATAGGCGATGTCGTTCAGCGGCATGCCGTCGAGCACGTAGCCGATCTCGTCGGAACCGAGGCCGCGCAGGCTCAGCGTGTTCTCCGCGGAGAGGCCGAGCGGATCGGCGCTGGCGGCGTTGGCGCCGGGCAGCAGCGAGACGAGCTGGAACGCGTTCTCGGTGGGCGCGGCGCGCCGCAGGAAGTCCGACGATACGGTGCTGAGCGAGCGAGTCGCCGTCTCCGCCCGGATCAGCCCGCCGCCGGGCTGGCCGCCGACCGGACCGTTGGCGGTCGGCGCGCCGGGATGTCCCAGCACGAGGAGGTTCTCCTGGGCCCGGGCCGCCGCGCTCGTGAACAGGGTGGCGCCCAGCAACAGGACGCGCGTCTGGAGTTGGGCCATCGTATGCCTCCCTTCGCTGGAATGACCCAGATCAGGTTCGACGGGTTTGATCTCAGCCCGCATCGGCGGGCACCCCGGTCATGAGGCTGTCCATCTTCCTTCGCCGCCCGCGCGTCAAGGGCGGAAGGCTGGGCTATAGCGTCGGAGAGGAGAGACCGACTTGAGCCGCATCCATAGACCGCCCCGCCTGTATCTGGCCGGCCCGGACGTGTTCCAGCCGGATGCGCGCGCCCATGGACGCGCGCTGCAGGCGCTGTGCGCGGCCCAGGGCGCGATCGGGCTGTTTCCGCTGGACAACGAGATCACCGGCGCGACCGACCTGCCCGGCGCGATCCGCGACGCCAACATCGCGATGATTGCGTCGTGCGACGCGCTGCTGGCGAACATGACGCCGTTCCGGGGTCCGTCGATGGATCCCGGCACGGCCTACGAGATGGGCGTGGCGGCGGCACTCGGTAAGATCGTGGTCGGCTACACCGACGATCCGCGCAGCTACGTGGCGCGGGTGCGCGGCTTCTGCGCCGTGACCAGATCCGAGACCGGAACCCTTCGCGACCCGCAGGGCATGGAGGTCGAGGCGTTCGGCGTCGATCTCGCCGACAACCTGATGATGGCGCGCGGCGTGCACCGTATGGCGATCTCGGCGGCGCAGGCCATCGAGGTCGCCGTCGGGCTGTGCCGGGCCGCGACCGCGTGATGCCCGTCTCATTTGTCTGACAGATTCGGCCTGTTGTGCCGGATACCCGCCGCCACACGGCGGCCGATCACACCAAGGTGAAGCGTCGTACACGATTCCGCGATCGTCGCGGCCTGGCTCGGACGTCGTCGCCCACCGATCCGATACCTGACGGCGCTTGGAAACCAGCCATACCAGGCCTGGAACGCTGGAAGAGAGACGGTTGGTGGTCGAAGGCGCCAAGCCCCCCGGCCCGGCCATCCCACGGCGCACGGCCTGGCGGACGGGTTGCGTCACGGCGCGACCTGGCGCACATCGGTTTGTCGGACAAATGCGCTACTGCCTTGGACGTTCGCGACAGGGCGGCACGCGGATGGCCGACACAAGCCGTCACAGAGCGGCACCACGGGAAGTCCAGGAGTCTAAGAATGACGAGACGAGGCATCCGCCATGGTTTGCTGGCGAGCGCCGCCCTGCTGTCGCTGGCGGCCTCCGGGCCGCCGGCCCGCGCGCAGGGTTCCGGCAACGGCATCAAGAGCAACGCGCTGTCCGGAACCAGCGCCTTCACCCCGATTCGGCCGCCGGCGGTGCCGCTGATCACGCGAGCGCCGTACAACAACGTCTGGCTCGAGACCCCGACCGCACAGGCGGCGCATACCTGGCCGAGCCACTGGGACGGCAACGTCAAGGCGATCACCGGCATCGCGATGATCGACAACCGGCCCTATCTGTTTCTCGGCGCGCCCAATACCGCCGGGCTGGGCACGATGGCGCAATCGTCGCTGACGACGACGGCGACCCAATCGAGTTTCGTGTTCACCGCCGGCGGCGTTTCGCTGACGGTGGATTTCCTGTCGCCGGTGGAGGCGAACGACCTGAAGCGGCTGTCGATGCCGCTCGGCGACATCATGACCAGCGCGCAGAGCAGTGACGGCAGCACCCATACGGTCTCGGTCTATTACGACATCAGCGGCGAATGGGCGCACGGCACCAGCACGTCGCTGATCAACTGGTCGCCGGTCAGCATCGATCGCAGCAGCGACGGCTCGACCACCAGCGGCACGCTGTCGGCGTGGGAGGTGACGCCGACCAATCCGGTGGTGTTCGAGCAGACCAACGACTATCCGTCCTGGGGGACGATGCTGTTCGCCACCCAGACCACCGGCACGCTGACGACGCAATCGGGCGCGGATGTCTCGGTGCGAGGGCAGTTCGCGAGCTTCGGCACGCTGCTCGGCACCAACGACACCAACCAGCCGCGTGCGATCAACAACGCCTATCCGGTGTTCGCCTTTGCCAACGATTTCGGCAGGGTCGGCGCCGCCGCCACCGCGCCATTCAAGCTGGTGCTGGGTCACGTCCGCGACCCGGCGATCAATTTCCATGGCGCCTCGGTGAGTTCGCTGTGGCGGCAATATTTCCCGAGCCAGGAAAGCATGCTGGCGTTCGCCTACAACGATTCCGCGGCAGCCCTGACCCGGGCCGACACGCTCGACGCCAAGCTGAAGGAAGCAGCGAAAAGCGTCGGCAACGCGCACTATGCCGCCGTCGCCGCCACCGTGCTGCGGCAGGCGTTCGCCGGCACGGAACTGGCCGGCACCACCACGAACCCGCTGCTGTTCCTGGAGGAGATCTCCTCGGACGACAACGTGCAGACCGTGGACGTGCTGTATCCGTCGATGCCGGCGTTCCTGTACATGAACCCGGAGCTGGTGCGCTACCTGATCGAGCCGGTGATCGAATACTCGGAGTCCGGCTACTGGCCAGAGACCTTCGCGCCGCACGATCTCGGCAGCACCTATCCGAACGCCACCGGGCACGACGATGGCGGCGGCGAGAACATGCCGGTCGAGGAGACCGCCAACATGCTGATCATGGCCGACGCGTACATGCAGCACACGACGCAGCAGAACGCCTCGGCCTATGCGCTGCAGCATTATCGCCAGTTCAAGCAGTGGGCGGACTATCTTCTGGCCTATCCGGCGCCGAACCCGACCGAGTTCCCCTATCCGAACGCACTCGATCCGCAATACCAGAACCAGACCGACGACTTCACCGGCAGGATCGCGCATAGCGTCAACCTGGCGCTGAAGGGGATCGAGGCGGTGGGCGCGATGGCGCAGATCTCGGCCTATGCCGGCAAGCCGGACCAGTCCACCCACTACCGCACCCGCGCCGAGCAGATGATCAAGAGTTGGGCCAGGCTGGCGCAGAACAGCGACGGCACCCATCTGCTGCTGCAGTACAGGGAGGCGGCCAATTCGCAGAGCCCGGATACCACGACCGAGCCCGACAGCTACTGGAGCCTCAAATACAACGGCTATCCCGACAAGCTGCTCGGCCTGAAGCTGATCCCGAACAGCGTGCTGACGGAAGAGGCCGCCTGGTATCGGACTCAGGAACATCCGACCGGGATCCCGCTCGATCCGCGGACCCTGACCGACAACAACGTCGCGCACGGCTTCACCAAGGCGGACTGGGAGATCTGGACCGCGGCCAGCACCAACGACGCGACGCTGGCCAAGGACATCTACGACGAGGTCTACAACTACGCGAACACGACGCAGTCGGGCGAGCCGTTCTCCGACTATTACGATCCGGGCAGCACCTTCGTCAGCGGCTTCCGTGCCCGGCCGGTGATGGGCGGGGCGTTCGCACCGCTGACGCTGTCCCTGAAGACCGGGAAGGGGAGCGGACTCTAGGACCGAGGCCGCGTCCTAGAGCACGGTCCGTTCGCCTTGGCTCACGCCCCGTGCTCTAGCCTATTGTTTCAGCGAGCATCTCTATCCGATCGAACGATTCCGTTCGATCGGATGATGCTCTAGCGCACGGGCTGGAACCCCTTCTCGCCGAACTGCCAGAGCAGAAAGGCGAATTCGTCGGCGGTCTCGTCGTCGCGCTGCTTGCGGGTGGAGCCGATGCCATGGCCGGCGTCGAACTCGACCCGCAGCAGCACCGGCCGGTGGCTGGTGCTGTCGGCCTGCAGCCTGGCGGTCATCTTGGCCGGGATCCAGACCGTGACGCGCGGATCGTCGGCGCCACCGGTCAGCAGCACCGCCGGGTAGGCGACGCCCTTCCTGACGTTGTTGTAGGCGTCCATCGCCCGCATCGACGGGAACTGCGCCCGGTCGGTCACGGTGCCGAATTCGGGGATGTTGGCCGGACCGCCGGCGGTGAACTGCTCGCGGATGGTATTGGTGGCGCCGACCCGGATCAGGGCGGCGCGGAACAGGTCGGGGCGCTGGGTGATGGCGCCGCCGATCAGGATGCCGCCGGCGCTGGTGCCCTCGCCGCCGAGATGCGCCTTGTCGGTATAGCCCTGGGCGATCAGCGCCTCGCCGGCGGCGATGAAGTCGTGGATGGTGTTCTGCTTGGTGGCGATCTTGCCGGCATCGTGCCAGGCCTGGCCCTCCTCGCCGCCGCCGCGCACATGGGCGACGGCGTAGATCCCGCCACGATCCAGCCAGGGCAGGAAGGCGGGGTTGAAGGAGGGGTCGTAGGAGATTCCATACGAGCCGTAGCCGACCAGATAGGTCGGCCGCCTGCCGTCGTGCGGCGTGTCCCGGCGGCTGACGATCGAGAGCGGGATGCGGGTGCCGTCCGGCGCGGTGGCGAAGCTCTCGACGCTCTGATAGGCGCCGAGATCGCGCGGGAACGGCGGCAGGATATGCGTGTCGGACAGCGTGCCGGCGGCGGCGTCGTAGCGCAGCCACTGGTGCGGGCGGACCCAGGATTCCAGGCTCACCAGCGCGCCGGGCCGCACCGGATCGGTGACGAGGCCGCCAGGGCCCTCCTCGTCGGGGGCGATGGTGCCGGCGAACGGCAGGGCGATGTCGTCCGGACGCGCGGCGCCCTCGGCCAGGCGATGCAGCGAGAAGGTCGCCCCGTCGCGGCTGGCGAAATACAGCCCGTCCTTGGCGGCGCCGAGGCCGGTCAGCACGCCGTCGCGCTGCGCCACCACCTCCCTGGCATGGGCGATGTCCGGTGCGGCGAGGCTGGTCTCGACGATGCGGAAACGTGGCGCGTCCTTGTGGGTCAGCAGGTCGATCCGGCTGCCGCGCACCGCGAGACCGGTCACGCCGTCGCTGGCCGATGCGAGCTGCTTCCAGGCCGGATGGCCGGCGAGCAGGTCGGCCAGCGGCGCGACATACAGGGTGATTTCCGGCGAGACGCCGTCGGCGATGCCGGCCAGCGCGAAGTCGGACCCTGGGACCACCACGATCGAGGGGAACACCGCCGCCGCCTGGTAGGCGAAGGGCAGGTGGTCGGCCTCGAGCACCGACGCGTCCTGCGCCGGGTCCTGGCCGAGCACATGGCGATAGACGATCTGGTGCGCGTACTGGTCGACCGGCTTGGCGGTGGCAGAGGAGGCCGGCAGCCGGGTGAAGAAGAAGCTCCCGCCGTCCGGCGCCCAGGAGACATTGCCGAACTGCGCGCGATCGATGGTGTCGGGACGGGTCTGCCGGGTGGCGACGTCGATCACATGCAGCGTGCTGTTCTCGGAGCCGCCGATCGACACGCCGTAGGCGACCAGGCTGCCGTCCTGCGACGGGGCGAACTGGTCGATCTCGGCATGCTTGCCGCCGGCGCCGAGCGTGGCGGGATCGACCAGGACGGTCTCGTGCCCGGCGGCGTCGGCCACCACCAGGCGGTCGATCTGCGCGCCCGCCTCGCGCTTGAGGTAGAACAGGCGGCCGCCGGCCAGTTCGACCGTCCGGACCCGCGCCACCAGGCCGCTGACCGCGCCGATGTCGCGCGCCAGCGCGTCGCGGCCGGGGATCTTCGCCAGCACGGCGCGGGCGTAATCGTCCTGGCCGTGCAGGTAGGCCTGGAATTGCGGCTTCGGCTCGGACTCCATCCAGCGATAGGGGTCGGTGATCTTGGTGCCGAAATAGTCGTCGGTGACCGGGGCGACCTTGGCGACCGGCGGATGCGGGAGGGCGACGGCGAGCGCCTGGCCGACGGACGACGCCATGGCGCCGAAGGCTGCGACAGACATGACGAAGGGCAAGGCGCGGACGGGACGCATGGTTGGCTCCGGCATGTCTGGGTGACGCCAGCGTGCGGTCCGCTCCGGCGACGGTCAAGCCGTCTCGTCGCCCTCCATCTCCGCCCCCGGCAGCCTGGCCGGCTCCCTGGCGGCGACCAGGGCGGTGGCGGCGGAACCGGCGACGACGAACAGCTCGATCGCACGGGCCAGGCCGATCATCCCGCCGCCCCACGGCACCACGAAGCCTGCGATCCCCTGCCCCATCGCGGCGAAGGCGTAGCTGACGCCCATGCCGAACGAGCGGACGTCGGACGGGAAGCGCTGCGAGAGGTAATGCGGCACCAGGGCGAACACGCTGTTGCCGAAGAAGCCCATCGCGAATGCGCCGGCCAGCAGCACGGTCAGGGTGCCTCCTGAGGCGAACGGCACCACGATCAGCACGGTCAGCGCCAGATAGGCCAGCAGCACGCCGCGCACGCCGAAGCGCAGCGCCAGGCGCCCGCAGACCGGCTTGCCGAGGATCGAGCCGACGCAATAGGCGGCGGAGGCCGGGAACACCATGCCGGGGGTGAAATGATGCACGTCGCGCAGCAGGCTCGGATAGAAGCTGTACATCGCCGCGTTCTGGAACTGCAGGAACAGCATGAAGGCGATCGCCTGCAGCGCCGCCGGCCCGAGCCTGAGGCGCGGCCGCGGCGCCTTCGCCGTATGCGCGCCGCGTGCGCGCGCCTTCAGCCAGACCGGGCTCTCCGGCACGCCGATGCGGATGAAGATCGCGAGCAGGGCGGGCGCGATGCCGATGAAGAACAGCGCCCGCCAGCCGTAATGCGGCAGGATCACCGCCTGCGCGGCGGCGGCGGCGAAGAAGCCGAACTCGTAGCCGGACATCATGATCGCCGACGCCAGCGGCCGTGTGCGGGCCGGCACGCTTTCCATCAGCAGCGCCGCGGACGCGGTCCATTCGCCGCCGAAACCGATGCCGAACAGGAACTGGATCGCCAGCATCGCCGCATAGCTCCAGGCGAGGCCGGCGGCGCCGGAGAAAACGGCGAACCAGATCACGCCCACCATGAAGGTGAGCTTGCGGCCGTAGCGATCGGCCAGCCAGCCCCAGCCGGTATTGCCGAGCACCCGGCCGGCGCTCTGCGCGGTGATCACCAGCCCCATCGCCACCAGCGACGCGCCCAGGCTCTTGCCGATGTCGGGCAGCGCCAGCAGCAGCACGACCTGGTCGAACGCATCGAGAAACCAGCCCAGGAAGGCGGCCAGAGTCACTTGCCAGAACGGCAGCAATTCGCGGAACGGGCTGGTGCGCGCCGGCTGGCCCGGCTGGGCCGGCTCGTCCGCCTGGGCCGGCTGGGCCATCAGACCAGCCCGGTCGCGTCGTACAGGCCGATCGCCGCGAACACGGCCGCGGTCTTGATCAGGGTGATGACGAAGATGTCGCCGTACGACTGGCGATGCGTCAGGCCGGTGACCATCAGGATGGTGATCACCGCGCCGTTGTGCGGCAGGTCGTCCATGCCGCCGCTGGCCATCGCCACGACGCGATGCATCACCTGCAGCGGGATGCCGGCGGCCTGGGCCGAGGCGATGAACTGGCCGCTGAGCGTCGACAGGGCGATGCCGAGACCGCCGGAGGCGGAGCCGGTGATGCCGGCCAGGGTGGTGGTGGCGACCGCGGCGCGCACCAGCGGATCGGGCAGGCCGCCCAGCGCGTCGCGCACCGCCAGGAAACCGGGCAGGGCGGCGATCACCGCGCCGAAGCCGAATTCGGACGCGGTGTTCATCGTCGCCAGCAGCGCGCCGGCGATGGCCGGCCTGGTGCCCTCGATGAAGCGGACCCGGATGATCGGAAACGCCAGCGCGACCGTCAGCAGGATGCCGCACAGCAGCGCGGCTTCGAGCGCCCAGACGCCGGTGACGGCCGGCACGTCGGTGACCAGCGCCTCCTTGAGGCCGGGCAGGCTCACCGTGTCCTTGGCGCCGAACGCATGCGGCATCAGGTCGGTGAAGACCTTGTTCAGAACGCCGACCGCGACCAGCGGCAGGATCGCGACCGCCCACGGCACGCCCTTCTCCAGCGACGGCATCTCCGGCTCGTTCAGGTGGTTCTCGCCGTAGCCCTCGCCGGCGGCGCGTCGCGCGCGCCAGGTCAGATACACCATGCCGCCGACCAGGATGAACGCGGCGCCGAACGTGCCGATGGTCGGCGCCGCCCAGGCGGTGGTGTGGAAGAAGGTGGTGGGGATGATGTTCTGGATCTGCGGCGTGCCGGGCACCGCATCCATGGTGAAGGACAGCGCGCCGAGCGCCAGCGCCGCCGGCATCAGCCGCTTGGGGATGTCGGCCTGGCGGAACAGGGCGGCGCCGAACGGATAGACCGCGAACACCACGACGAACAGCGAGACGCCGCCATAGCACAGCACCGCGGCGACCATGACCGTCGCCAGGATCGCCCGCTTGGCGCCGACCAGGCGGATGATCGCCACCGCGATCGACTGCGAGAAGCCGGACAGCTCGATCAGCTTGCCGAACAGGGCGCCCAGCAGAAAGATCGGGAAATACAGGCGCACGAACACCACCGCCTTGGCCATGAACAGGCCGGTGAAGACGGTCGGGATCGCCGAAGGCTCGGTCAGCAGCACCGGGATCATGGCGGCGACCGGCGCGAACAGGATGACGCTGAAACCACGATAGGCGACGAACATCAGAAAGATCAGCCCGAGCAGGGCGATCAGCACGGTCATGGACGACTCCCGGGATCGTTTTGCTTTTGTTTCGTGACGCCGTTCTGCGGGAAGGTGGCCATCCGATCAACCGGGAAGGCTAATCCGCGGTCCAGCCTCCGTCGATCAGCAGCGACGTGCCGGTGACCAGGGACGCGGCGTCGGAGGCGAGCAGCAGGATCGCGCCCATCAGATCCTCGACCTGGCCGACCCGGCCGAGCTTGATCTTGCGCAGCACGTCGTCGCGGAACGCGGGCTGCTCGAAATAGGGCCTGGTCATCGGCGTCTCGATATAGGTCGGGCAGATCGTGTTGACGCGGATCCGGTGCGGAGCGAGATCGATCGCCATCGCCTTGGTCAGACCCTCGAGCGCATGCTTGGCGGCGCAATAGACCGTACGCTGCGCGCCGCCGACATGACCCATCTGCGACGAGACATGGATGATCGCGCCAGGAATGCCGGCGTCGATCTGCTTCCGCGCGACCGCCTGGGCGACGAAGAAGGCGGCGCGCAGGTTGAGGCCGAGCACGGCGTCGTACTCCTCCTCGGTGACGTCGGCGAACGGCGCGGGACGGTTGGTGCCGGCATTGTTCACCAGGATGTCGAACGGAGCCGCTTGGTCGATCGCCCGTCGCATCTCTGCGGTGTCGCACACATCGCCGGCGAGGATGTCGGCCTGGCCGCCCTCGTCCCGGATCATGGCGGCGGCCTGCGCGATCTCCGTCTCGCTCCGGGCGACGAGCGTGACATGCGCGCCGGCCTGGGCGAGGGCGGCCGCAGCGGCGAGGCCGATGCCGCGTCCGGCGCCGGTCACCAGGGCGCGGCGTCCGTCGAGCCGCATCGAGGGCGTGCGTGGCAGGATCATCTGGTTTCGCGCTCGGCGGCATCGCGGTCGCGCTTGTGGCGGACGAGCGCCATCATGCGGCGGTCGCGCCAGGCGCTGCGGTCCGCGAGCTGGTCGGCCGGAAGCACCGTGCGGCGCTCCGCCTCGACCCGGTCGATCAGCGCGGCGCTCCAGGGCCGCTGCTCGGTGGTGGAGGCGGCGATCCGCCGATACAGCTCGCCGAGCCGCGCGGCGTAATCGGCGATGCCGCCGGGGGCGTTCAGGTCGATGGTCTCGAACGGACCCATGAAGGCCCAGCGCAGGCCCAGGCCCTGCGACACGGTCAGGTCGATGTCGGCGACGCTGGCCAGCCCGTCCTCGACCAGGCGCCAGGCCTCCATCAGCAGCACGCCCTGCAGCCGGTTGAGGATGAAGCCCTCGGCTTCGCGGGTCATCTCGACCGGCGACTGGCCGACGCGCCGCATCAGGGCGCGCACGCCCTCCACCGTCTCCGGCGCGGTCCAGGGCGCCGGCACGAGCTCGACGATCGGGGCGAGATAAGGCGGGTTGACCGGGTGCGCGACCAGGCAGCGGGCGCGGCAGCCGACATGGCCGGTATAGAGCGAGGCGGCGAGGCCGGACGAGGAGCTGCCGACCCAGGTCCCGGGGCCGATCGCGGCGTCGATCCTGGTCATCAGGGCGGCCTTGATGTCGACCCGCTCCAGCACGCTCTCCTGGACGTAGAGCGCGTCGTCGAGCGCCTCGGCGAGCGAACCGGCCAGGCCGATCCTGGAGAGGATCGCCTCCGGATCGTCCACCAGCCCGGCGTCGCGCAGATCCGCGACCCTGTCGCGGATCACCGCCAGGGCGCGCGGCGCGGCGTCGGGGTCCGCGTCCCACAGCGAGACGCTGCAGCCGCCACGGGCGAACACGATCGCCCAGCCGCCGCCGACCAGGCCGGTGCCGATGATCGCGATCTTGTCGGGAGCGCTCATTCCACCACGCCGCCATAGGCGACGTTGCCGCCGCCATAGCGCCGGACACGGATATTGGCCTGTTCGCCATGGCCGACGAAGCCCTCCAGCGCGCAGAGCCTGGAGCAGTATCCGCCGATCAGGGCGGAGGCCTCGTCGGTCAGTATCTTCTGGTAGGTGCAGGTCTTGAGGAACTTGCCGACCCAGAGCCCGCCGGTGTAGCGCGCGGCCCTGCGCGTCGGCAGGGTGTGGTTGGTGCCGATCGCCTTGTCGCCATAGGCGACGTTGGTGCGCGGGCCGAGGAACAGCGCGCCGTAATTGCGCAGGTTTGACAGGAAGAGGTCCGGATCGCGGGTCATGACCTGCACGTGTTCCGAGGCGATGCGGTCGGCGACCCGCAGCATCTCCTGCTCGTCGTCGACGACGCAGACGGCGCCATGCGCGTCCCACGCAAGGCGCGCGATCGGCGCGGTCGGCAGGATGCGCAGCAGGCGTTCGATCTCGCGCAGGGTGTCGTGGGCAAGGCTTTCGGAGGTGGTCAGCAGGATCGCCGGGCTGTCGGGGCCGTGCTCGGCCTGGCCCAGCAGATCGGTGGCGCAGAGTTCGCCGTCGACGCTGTCGTCGGCGATCACCAGCGTCTCGGTCGGGCCGGCGAACAGGTCGATGCCGACGCGGCCGAACAATTGCCGCTTGGCCTCCGCGACATAGGCGTTGCCCGGACCGACCAGCATGTCGACCGGGGCGATGCGCGCGGTTCCGAGCGCCATCGCGCCGACCGCCTGGATGCCGCCGAGACAATAGATCTCGTCGGCGCCGGCGAGATGCTGCGCGGCGACGATCGCGGCCGCCGGCTTTCCGTTCGTGGGTGGCGCGCAGGTGACGATGCGCGGCACGCCGGCGACCTTGGCGGTGATGACCGACATGTGCGCCGACGCCAGCAGCGGATACTTGCCGCCCGGCACGTAGCAGCCGGCCGACCCGACCGGGATGTTGCGATGGCCGAGCACCACGCCGGGCAGGGTCTCGACCTCGATGTCGCGGATCGATCCGCGCTGCGCCTCGGCGAAGCGGCGGACCTGGGCCTGGGCGAAGCCGATGTCGTCGAGGTCGCGCCGGGTGAGCTGCGACAGGCAGGCCTCGATCTCCGGCTCGGTCAGCCGGTAGTCGTCGCGATCCCAGCCGTCGAACTTGATCGACAGATCGCGGACCGCCTGGTCGCCGCGATCGGCGATGTCGGCGAGGATGGCTTCGACGGTGTGGCGGACCTGCGTGTCGGCCTGGTTGGACGCGGCCCGGTCGGCGCCCTGCTTCAGCCAGCGTTCCATCCTCGGTCTCCGTCGTCGCGCACGCATTTGCATACGAATGCAAGGGTCCGGACGGTGCGCTGACCGCCGCCGCCGGTCAAGAGGCCGGTCAGGAATGCCGGCGGGGCGGCAGACGGGCCGAGCCGCGGACGATCAGCGACCCGTCGACCTGTTCCTGGATCGGTGGACAGAGCGGATCGGCCAGATGCGCCAGGGTGGCGGCCACCACCCGCTCGGCCATCGGCCGGATCGGCTGGGCGTAGGTGGTGAGATCGAACGCCGGCCAGGCGGCGAGCGGCACGTCGTCGAAGCCGACGACGGAGATGTCGGTGCCGACACGAAGCCCGAACTCGGCTTGCGCGGTCTGCATCACCGCGAAGGCGGTATGGTCGTTGGCGCAGAAGATCGCGTCGGGCGGCGAAGGCGCCGAGAACAGCGTCCGTGCCGCTTCGCGGGCCAGCGCGAAATCGTAATGGCCGACCACGCGCGTCGCCGGCGTCAGTCCGGCCTGGCGCAGCGTGTCGACGAAGCCGCGTTCGCGATCGCGGCTGGTCGAGCTGTCCTCCAATCCGGCGACGTAGGCGAAGCGCAGATGGCCGCCGTCGATCAGGAATCGGGCGATCTCCGCCGCGCCCTCGCGGTTGCGGCCGGTGATGCTGGAGACCGTGGCGCGTTCGGTGCGTCGGTTGAACAAAACCACCGGCACCCGCGCCTGCGAACACTGCTCGGCGAAATGCGAGGTGAGCCGCGCCGAGGCGAGGACCACCGCCTCCACCTGGTAGCGCAGCACCTCGTCGAGGATCGGGTCCGGGTCGCCGCCGGGCCCCGGGGTGAAGAGCAGGACGCGATAGCCGGCGGCGGCGAACCCGGCGCACATGGCGTCGAGCATCGCCGGGTAGAACTGGTTGTCCATGTATCCGATGGCGATGCCGATGGTGCCGGACCGCCGTGTGATCAGCGAGCGGGCGATCAGGTTGGGGCGGTAGCCCAGCGTCTCGGCGGCCTGCTGCACCAGCAGCCGGGCGCGCCGAGAGATGCTGGCGCCGGGCGTGAAGGCGCGCGACACCGCGGACTGGCTGACGCCGGCGAGCGCTGCGACGTCGTGCGCGGTGGGGCGTCGGCTGGGTTTCATCGTCGCTTCGCGGTGGCAGGACGTGCCGGTGGTAGGCCGGGGAATGGTCCGGATGCAAACCGCTTGTGGAGGCGGGCGGCGGTGATTATCTTACGATTGTCTTACCGAGGGGCGGGCGATGGTGGCCGACGCTTTGACGACCGTGGTCTCGACCAAGGGACAGGTGATCCTGCCGAAGGCGATCCGCGACGAGCTGCGCTGGCTGGCGGGCACGCGGCTGGTGGTGGAGCATAGCCAGGGCGGCGTGATGCTTCGGCCGGCGGCCGCTCCGTTCCCGCCGACGCGGGCGGAGGAGGTGTTCGGCTCGCTGCCGCATGCGGGCCGGGCGAAATCGATCGAGGAGATGCAGGCGGGCATCGACGCGGCGCTGACGATCCGGCATGCGCGGGGTCGATAGCAACGTCATCGTCCGTTTCCTGGTCGGCGACGATGCGAAGCAGGCGGAGCGGGCGCGCGCCCTGATCGGGCGGGAGCCGGTGTTCGTGCCGCGCACCGTGCTGCTCGAAGTCGAGTGGGTGCTGCGCAGCGTCTATGACCAGCCGCCGGCACGGATCATTCCGGCGCTGCGCGCTCTGGGCGGGCTGCCCGGGGTGACGATCGAGACCGCGGAGCTGGTGGCGCGGGCCATGATCTGGGCCGAGGCCGGCATGGATTTCGCCGACGCCCTGCATCTGTCCGCCGCCAAGGACTGTTCCGCCTTCGCCACCTTCGACAGGAAGTTCGCCCGCGCCGCCGCCCGCGCTGCCGCCGGTGCCGCCGGCATCCCGGTCGCCGCGCCCTGAAAGGGCCCGCCTCCCTACCCGGCCCGGCTCCGCGTCAGACCCGACTGGACGACGACCGCCAGCAGCAGGAACGCCCCGCTCGCCAACCCCTGATACGCCGCGCTGAGCGAGCCGATCTGGTTGATGACGTTCTCGATCACGCCCAGCAGCAGCACGCCGGCGAGCGCGCCCAGCATGGTGCCGACGCCGCCGGTCAGCAGCACGCCGCCGATCACCGCGGCTGCGATGGATTGCAGCTCGTATCCGGTGCCGGCCGACGACAGGCCGGAGGAGAGATGGGCAGCCAGCAGCGATCCGGCCAGGCCGGCCAGCGCGCCGGAGGCGCAGTAGGTGGCGATCTTCACCCGGTCGACGCGCACGCCCAGCATGCGGGCGGCCTCCTCGTTGCCGCCGATCGCGAACACCGCCGCGCCGTAGCGGGTGCGGTTGAGGACGATGGCGGCGATCGCGTAGGCGACCGCCAGCACCACCACCAGATTGCCGATGCCGAGCCAGGCGCCGTTGGCGATGCGGCCGAACAGGCCGGGATCGGCGATCACCAGGCTCTCGCCGGCGAGCATCACCGCCAGGCCCTTGAGCGCGAGAAGCGCCGCCAGGGTGACGATGAACGGCGCCATCCTGGCCTTGACGATCAGCAGCCCGTCGACGAGCCCGACCAGCAGGCCGGCGGCGACCGGAGCGGCGATCGCGGCCAGCGCGCCGTAGGGCGCGGCGTAGGCGGCGAGCACGGTGCCGAGGCCGACCATCGAGCCGACCGAAAGATCGAACCCGCCCAGGATCACCACCAGGGTCTGGCCGATCGCCACCAGGCCCAGGAAGCTGGCGGCGACGGCGATGTCGGACAGGTTGCCGATGCGCAGGAAGTCCGGGAAGGCGAGGCCGGCGGCCAGCATGGCGACGACGAGCACGACGATCGCGCCGCGCGACTGCACCAGCCCGACCAGGCGCTGCCTTGTCTGGTCGCGCGTCTGGACGCGGAGCGGCGTCGCGCCGGCGGTGGTGGCGCTCATGCCGCGCTCCTGCGCAGGTAAAGGGCGCCGACGATGAAGGCGGCCTTGAGGATCTGCGCGTAGTTGGCGTTGACGTTGTTCATGATGAAGGACGCGTCGAGCACCACCAGCAGCAGCACGCCGAACACCGTGCCGAGCGTGGAGACCTTGCCGCCGGACAGCGGGGTGCCGCCGATCACCGCGGCGGCGATGGCGTCGAGCTCGAACTGCACGCCGATATAGTTGGCGTCGGCCGCCCCCAGCCGCGCGGTGGCGAACACGCCGGCGACACCGGCGAGCAGGCCGGACAGGCCATAGACGAAGGCCAGGGTGGCGCGCACCGGATGACCGGCCAGCACCGAAGCGGTGCGGCTGGCGCCGACGAACAGGGCGTAGCGCCCCGGCAGGGTCCGTCGCACCACGAAGGCGAACAATCCGGCGACGACGAGGGCGGCGATGGCGACGGCGGGGACGCCGAACGGGGCGAGCTGGCCGATCGCGGCGAGCGGCCCGTCGAACGGCAGGTCGACCCGGGCGCCGCCGAGCAGCGCCTGGGCGAGCCCCCTGGCGGCGACCAGGAGCGCCAGCGACGAGATCAGCGGCGCGATCCGGAGCAGCGCGATCAGCAGGCCGTTCAGGATTCCGCAGAGCAGGCCGGCACCGATCGCAAGGCCGATCGACAGACCCTGCCCCGCCCCGACCGCCAGCCCGATCACCGACGAGGACAGCGCCATCACCGAGCCGACCGACAGGTCGATGCCGCGGGTGCCGATCGCCAGCGACTGTCCGAGCGCGATCAGGATCAAAGGCGCCGCCTCGAACAGCAGCGAGCGGGCGACGGCGGGATTGCGGAATCCGGGGGTGACGGCGAGATCGAACGCGAGCAGCGCGGCGAAGGCGATATAGACGCTCCAGGCGCGCAAATCGTCGCGGGTGATGGACCGCGGGGTGCGGGTCGCGCGGCCGTCGATGCGGGCGTCCACCGGGGAGTCGATGCGCGCGTCGACCGGGGCGTCGATGGGCGCAGTCATGCCGGCGCTCCGTCCGTGGCGGCCGGTCCGGCCAGCAGCGCCAGCACGTCGTCGGCGTCGCGGCCCTCGGTGTCGATGCCGCCGGTGACCCGGCCTTCGTCGAGCACGACGAGGCGGTCGGACAGCTCGACCACCTCCTCGAGCTCCGAGGAGGTGACGAGCACGCCCAGGCCCTCGGAGGCCAGGCCACGGACCACGCGATGCACCTCGGCCTTGGCGCCGACATCGATGCCGCGGGTCGGGTCGTCGAGCATCACCATCTCCGGATCGGTGCAGAGGGCGCGGGCGATCAGCACCTTCTGCTGATTGCCGCCGGACAGCGCGGTGACCGGCGTGTCGAAGCTCGCGGTCTTGACGCCGAGTTCGCGGACGTAGCGCGCGACCAGCGCGTCGCGGCGCCGGCGCGAGACGATGCCCCAGCGCGAGATCCTCGGCAGTACCGAGGCGGTCAGGTTCTCGGCGACCGAGAGCTGCGCGAACACGCCTTCGGAGCGTCGATCCTCGGACAGGAAGGCGAGGCCGCGACGGATGCTCTCCGACGGGCGCGGCCGGCCGATGCGCGTGCCGCCGACGAAGACCGATCCGGACTCGGGCTTCTCGGCGCCGAAGATGGTCTTGAGGGTTTCGGTGCGGCCGGAGCCGAGCAGGCCGGCGAGGCCGACGATCTCGCCGCGCGCGACATCGAGCGACACGTCGCGCACGCGATGACGCCAGGACAGGCCTTCGACATGCAGCGCGCCCAGGGAAGAGTCCCCGGAGGTCGCTTGGGAGGGCGCTTGGGAGGGCGCGTCCGCCGCCGCTTGCCTGGGCTTCCTGGTGGAGGATGCGGCCTGTTCGCGGCCCAGCATCGCGCTCACCAGGCGGGCGCGGGGGAGCGCGTCCGTCGTATCGCTGGCGACGATGGCGCCGTCGCGCAGCACCGTCAGGCGGTCGCACAGGCGATAGCATTCCGAGAGGCGGTGGCTGACATAGATCAGACCGATGCCATCGGCGCGCAACTGCTCGACGACGGAATAGAGCAGCTCGACCTCGGCGCCGGACAGGGCCGAGGTCGGCTCGTCCAGGATCACCGCCCGGGCGCCGAGCGAGACCACGCGCGCGATCGAGACCAATTGCTGCAGGCCGAGGCCGAGCGTGTTGAGCGGGGCGCGCGGATCGATCGCGAGCCCGTAGCGGGCGAGGATGGCACGGCTGTCGGCGATCATCCTGGCGCGGTCGACGAGAAGGCCGAACCAGCGCGGCTCGCGGCCGAGGAACAGGTTGTCGGCGACGCTGCGTTCCGGGATCAGGTTGATCTCCTGATACACCGCGGCGACGCCGGCGGCCTGGGCGGTGCGCGGGCTGTCGAACGAGACCGGCCGCCCGTCGAGCAGGATCTCGCCGCCGTCGGGCTGATTGAGCCCGGTCAGCAGCTTGATCAGGGTCGATTTGCCGGCGCCGTTCTCGCCCATCAGCCCATGCACCTCGCCGGCGCGGAGCGTGAAGGAGGCGTCGCGCAGGGCGCGGACCGACCCGAAGCTCTTAGTCAGTCCGCGTGTTTCCAGAAGCACCGGCAGGGTCTCGGCGCTCAGTAGGCCGAGCCGGCCTGGAGCGCCTGGCTGGCGTTGGCGTCGTCGAACAGCGCATCCTTGACGGTCACGGTCTGCGGAACCTTGCCGCCATCGAACCAGTCCTTCAGGAGCGAGAAGGAGAGCGGCCCGAAGCGCGGATTGGTCTCGATGTCGGCCTGCGCATGACCGGCGGCGATCGCCTGCACCATCGCCTTGGTGCCATCGATCGAGACGATCTTGATGTCCTTGCCGGGAACCTTGCCGGATTGCTGGATCGCGCGCATCGCGCCCAGCGTCATGACGTCGGCATGCGAGTAGAGCGCGGTGGCATCGGGATGGGCGAGCAGCAACTGCTCCATCACCCGCTGCGCGTCGGTCGCCGACCAGTTGCCGGTCTGGGCCGCCACCAGGGTCAGGCCGGGATATTGCTTGATCTGGTCGGCGAAGCCCTGGGTGCGCTGGGTTTCGACGGTGTTGCCGTAGGCGCCCTGGATCTCGAGGATCTTGGCGGTGCCGCCGGTGGCCTTGTTCATCGCGTCGGCGGAGCGCTTGCCCTGCAGCGCGAAATCCGAGCCCATGAAGGTCAGGTAGTCCTTGCAGGGCGTGCCTGCGGTCTGCCGGTCGATGGTGATGATCGGGATGTTCTTGGCTGCGGCCTGGGCGAAGGCGGGCTGCAGCCCGGTGGCGTTCAGCGGCGCGACGATGATCGCCTTCGCACCCTGCGCGATCATGCTCTCGATGTCGGCGACCTGCTTGGCCTGGCTGTCATTGGCGTTGGTGTAGAGCAGGCGTCCGACCTTGGCGGTCGCGGCGGCCGCCTTGACGGAGCGGGTCTCCTCGGCGCGGAACGGGTTCTGCTCGTTCTCGGACTGGGAGAAGCCGACCACCATGCCGGCCAGGCTGGCGTGGCTGGGGCTCGGATTGGTGCAGCTCTCGCTGGATTGCGCCTGCACCACGCTGGCGATGCCGGCATCCTGCGCCAGCGAAGCGGCCGGCAGCGCCAGCAGACCGAGCGGCAGCGCGGAGGCCGCCGCCAGACGTGCGTACCGAGTTCTTGCCCGCGAAACCATGATTTTCATCCTCCCCTGACGGGTTTCGAGACCCGTTCTGTCCACGCCTTCGGGCGATCGGCGGGAGCCTAGGTAATTCCCTATTGTCTGACAATAGCCGGTCAGGGCTCTTCCTTGCGGCCGGGCCGCAGGGTTTCGGCGACCTCCGCGGTCCTGCGGGCCGGCAGGAGGATCATCACCAGGATGAACATCGACAGGCAGAGGCAGATGACGTTCTGGATGATGATCGGCCATTGCCGCGCCAGTACCCCGTAGGCGAGCCAGGCGACGAAGCCGACCACGGTCAGCACATACATCTTCAGCGACAGCCCCTCGGTCCTGCCGGAGCGAACGATCGCCCAGGCCTGCGGCACGTAGCTGACCATCGACAGGAGGGCGGCGAACAGGCTGACGATGGTGACGGCGCTGGGGGCGGACATGGGGCGCGCTCTCGCTGGGAGCCCGGTCAACGGCGAACGAGCGGGTGCGTTGCCGGTCCGGTCTGTCAGCCGAGCCGGGACCGGTGCCAGGCGAGCTGGCCGGCCATGAAGGTCGACACGAAGCCGTAGCCGTGCGCGTAGCCGGGATGCAGGCGGAGGTCGAGCGGGATGCCGGCGGCATCGCAGGCCTGCCGCAGCAGTTCAGGCTTGAGCTGTTGGTCGAGGAACGGGTCGGCGCCGCCCTGGTCGACGAGCAGCGCCGGAAGCCGGCGCCCGTCCTCGATCAGGGCGACGGCGTCGTGCGCGCGCCAGGCCGGGCCCTCGGGCCCGAGATAGGCGTCGAACGCCTTGCGGCCCCAGGGGACCTGCGTGGGAGCGGTGATCGGGGCGAAGGCCGAGACGGCGCGGAATCGCTCCGGATACGACAGGCCGATGGTGAGCGCGCCATGGCCGCCCATCGAATGGCCCATGATGGACTGGCGCGACGGGTCGATCGGAAAGTCCGCCGCCACCACGCCCGGGAGCTCGTCGACGACGTAACGGCGCATTTTGTAGTGGGTGGCGAACGGCGCCCGGGTGGCGTCGAGGTAGAAGCCGGCGCCGAGCCCGAGATCGAAGGCGCCGTCGGGATCGTCCGGAACCGCCGCGCCGCGCGGACTGGTGTCGGGCGCCACGAAGACGAGGCCGAGTTCGGCGCAGGCGCGCCGGTATTCGCCCTTCTCCGTGACGTTGGCATGGGTGCAGCTCAGGCCGGAGAGGAACCAGACCACCGGCAGCGTCTCTCCCTGCGCGTGCGGCGGAACGAACACCGAGAACACCATGTCGGTCCCGGTGCTCGACGCCGCGTGACGGCAGACATGCTGGGTGCCGCCATGCGCCCTCTCGGACGAGACGATCTGCATCTCAATAGATCACCACGCTGCGGATCGACTGGCCCGCATGCATGAGCTCGAAACCGGTATTGATGTCGTCAAGCCTGAGCCGGTGGGTGATCATCGGATCGATCTCGATCCTGCCGTCCATGTACCAGTCGACGATCTTCGGCGTATCGGTGCGGCCGCGGGCGCCGCCGAACGCCGAGCCCTTCCAGACCCGGCCGGTGACGAGCTGGAACGGCCGGGTGGCGATCTCGCGTCCAGCCTCGGCGACGCCGATGACGACGGAAACGCCCCAGCCGCGATGGCAGGCTTCGAGCGCCTGGCGCATCACCAGCGTGTTGCCGGTGCAGTCGAACGTATAGTCCGCGCCGCCCTCCGTCAGCCCGACCAGATGCTGCACGATGTCGCCGTCGACGTCGTTCGGGTTGACGTAGTCGGTCATGCCGAAGCGCCGTCCCCACGGCTCCTTGTCGGGATTGAGATCGACGCCGACGATGCGCCTGGCGCCGACCAGGCGCGCGCCCTGGATCACGTTCAGGCCGATGCCGCCGAGGCCGAACACGATCACCGTCGATCCCGCCTCGACCTTCGCGGTATTGACCACCGCGCCGACGCCGGTGGTGACGCCGCAGCCGACATAGCAGGCGGTCTCGAACGGCGCGTCGTCACGGATCTTCGCCACGGCGATCTCCGGCAGCACGGTGAAGTTCGAGAAGGTCGAGCAGCCCATGTAGTGGAAGATCGTCTGCCCCTTGTGGCTGAACCGGCTGGTGCCGTCCGGCATCAGCCCCCGCCCCTGGGTGGCGCGGATCGCGGTGCAGAGATTGGTCTTGCGCGACAGGCAGCTTTTGCACTGGCGGCATTCCGGCGTGTACAGCGGGATCACGTGGTCGCCGGGCGCCACCGACGTCACGCCGCGTCCGACCTCGCGGACGATGCCGGCGCCCTCGTGGCCGAGCACGGCGGGAAACAGGCCCTCGCTGTCGAGCCCGTCCAGCGTGTAGGCGTCGGTATGGCAGATGCCGGTGGCCATGATCTCGACCAGCACCTCGCCGTCCCTGGGGCCGTCGAGATCGAGCTCGACGATCTCGAGCGGACGTTTGGCCTCGAACGCCACAGCCGCGCGTGTCTTCATGCCGGTCGGTCTCCTGCCCGTGCTCTTCCGATGCCAACGATCCTAGCCTAGTCTCCGACCATCGTCGTCATCCCGGAGACACGCGCATGGTCAGCATCACGGTCAACGGGACGGAATACC
>CAIMSN010000033.1 GCA_903844135.1 uncultured Rhodospirillales bacterium
AACGGCCTCGGCGTGCCGGACGAGTCCTGGTTGCCGCCGCCATTTCCGGTGAGCGCGATCGCACGGCGCAGGAAGCGATGCCCGGCGCCATCGCTGGCCTCGGCGCGGACCTCCACCACCGACGGGTCGTAGCGCTGCTGCGGCGGCGCCTGGGCGCTCGGATCCTGCGCCGCGTCGCCCTGGTTGAATGGATCCAGGCCCGCCGCCATCGCCAGCGCGCGGCGCATGACCGGGTCGGCGTCGGACAGGTCGGGATCGCCGGAACGGTAGAGCGACAGCTCCGGGATCAGCCGTTTCAGCAGCGCCTGGGTCATGCCGGGGACCAGCCCGAGCTCTCCCAGCGATTCGAACGCCGCGCCGGGCGGACGGTAGTCGCGGCCCGGCAGCGGCCCGGTCTCGCCGGTCGGATAGCGCCACACCATCATCGCCGTGGCGATCTGCTGCGCGGTCCTGCCATCGGCGCCGACCGCCTGCAGCAGCCCGGCCAGCAGGGCGGCGGACGCGGTGTTGGGGTTGAGCTTGCCGGCCTGGCTGGTGGCGCTCAGGGCCAGGGCGAACCCGTCGGAGCGCAGGCGATGCACCCGTCCATCCGCCGGCCACCGCGCCGGCGAGCTGTCCAGCACGTGGAACAGGGCCTGCTCGATGCCGCCATCGGCGCAGGCGCGCAACTGCGCGTTGCGGCCGAACGCCGCCGCCTGCCGTGCCCGGCCGCTGCCGGCGGCGGCGATCGCCGAGACCAGCAGGGAGAACAGCACCAGCGACCACAGCACGATCAGCAGCGCGAAACCGCGATCCCGCCTTGGCCCCCGCTCCCGCTCCCCCCTGGGCCTCACCGCCGGCTCACTGGTCCAGCCCGAGGCTGCGCCGGACGCGCTGGTTCGGATCGGCGCTGCCCTCCTGGCGCATCGGCCCGAGCTCGTACGGCACGCTCGCGGCGTTGGAGAGCGTGTCGCGCAGATCCTCGGTCAGCGCCTGCGCATCGTGCTGGTCGTGCATGACGTGCGGGGTGATCAGGATCAGCAGCTCGGTCCTGGTGCGGTTGTTGTTCTGCTGGCCGGCCAGGAAGCCCAGGATCGGAATGTCCTTGAGCCAGGGGATGCCCTGGTTCTGGCGGCTGGACTGGTCGGTGATCAGACCGGCCAGGCCGACGGTCTGGCCGTCCTGCACCACGATCCGCGACACCACCGACTGGTCGTTGAAGGTCGGATTGGTGGTGGCGCTGCCCTGCTGGGCGACGTTGCTCACCTCCTGGCTGACGTCGAGCGTGACCAGCCCGCCATTATTCACCCGCGGCGTCACCTGCATGATCACCCCGGTGGGCTGGTAGGTCTGCTGGTTGAAGATCGAGGTGCCGAGCGTGCTGGATTGCGATCCGGTGGTGATCGGCACCAACTGCCCGACCTGCAGCCTGGCCGGCTGGTTGTCGAGCACCAGCAGCTCCGGCGAGGACAGGATATGCACGGTGGTGACGTTCTGCAGCGCGCTGATCGCGAACGGGGCGCCGCCGCTGGCGCTGCCGATGACGAAGCCGGGGAGCGTGGTGCCCAGCGCCGCGGTGCTCACCGCGCCGGTGATGGTCGAGGTGGCGTTGCTGAGCTCGCCGTTGATGCCGCCGGACTTGAAGAAGAACTGGGTGCCGTACTGCAGCGCGCCGTTCAGGGTGACCTCGGCGATCACCGCGTCGATCCTGACCTGCAGCGGCAGGATGTCGATCTTGCGCAGCATCTGGTTGACGGTGTCGTTCTCGTGGTCGGTGGCGTAGATCAGCACCGCGTTGTTCTGCGGGTTGGGGATGATCCGCATGGTGTTGGTGTCGGTGGCGCCGCCGGAACCGTCCAGCCCGCCGAGCAGCGGGTTGGCGCCGGCCTGGCCGCCGCCGGTCTGGGTGCCGGAGGTGCCGGACGGGGCGCTGCCGGTGCCGAGACCACCGGACAGTCCGCCGCTGCCGCCGATCCCGCTGCTCGAGCCGAGGCCGCCGGAGCTGGACAGCCCGCCGCTCGAGCCTAGCCCGCTGGACGAGCCGAGCCCGCCGGACATGCCCAGCCCGCCGGACGAGCCGAGCCCGCCGCCACTGGCGGTGCCGAGCCCACCGCCCTGCTGGTTGTTGGCGGCCGGATTGGTGGTCGGCTGGGCGGTCACGTTGTTCGGGGTGAAGGCCTGCTGCAGCACGTAGGCGGCGTCGTTGGCATGGCTGTTCTGCAGGTAATAGACGTGCCAGGCGCGCACCGTCAGCCGGTGGGTGCGCTCGATCACCGAGAACAGGCGCCGCGCGTCGTCGATGTAGCTGGGCTGCGCGGCGATCACCAGCACCGCGTCGACCCTGGTCATCGGCACCACCTTGACCATCTGGCTGAGCGCGTTGCCGCGTCCGCGCAGCGCCTCCTGCACGGAGGTGGCGATGTCCTTGGCGTCGCCGGAATCGACCGGCAGCAGCGCGTAGGACTGGCCGGCGAGCGCGTCGATGTCGAACGCCTGGATCAGGTTGAGCAGGGTGCCGCGCACCGCCGGGTCGCCGCTGACCAGCAGCGCGTTGGCGCCGGCGACCGGGGTGATCTTGGCGCCGGACTGCACGAACGGCTGCAGCGCCTTGGCCAGATCCTCGGCGCCGGCGTAGCGCAGCGGCACCATGGCGCTGCCGCCCAGCGCCTCGCCGCCGGCCAGTACCGGCGGATTGACCGACCCGCCGGCCGCCGGGATGCCGGGCTGCCCTGGCAGTGCCGGCTGGGCGGACGCCGCCACCACGCGATAGATGCCGTCGGACTGGTAGAGCGCCGCGCCGACCTGGGACAGCAGCAATTGCAGGGTGGGGATCAGTTGCGCCGCGTTCAGCGGCGTCGCGGTATGCAGGGTGACGGTTCCCTTGACCGCGGGATCGACGGTGTAGGTCACGTGCAGCAGCGTGCCGAGGATCTGCGCCACCGCGTCGCGCACGTCGGTATCGGCGAAATCGAGCGTGGTGGTGCCGCCGGCGGCGATCGCCCCCGCGGCGCGCAGGGTCGGCGTGCGGCCGCGTCCGTAGCTGACCTGCGCCCCGCCCAACTGGTCGGTGCTGCCGATCGCGCCGTTGAGCCTGGGCGCCGCGGCCTGGACGCTGCCCGGCGGCGTCGGCAGCGGCGTGATCACCGGCTCCTCGGTGCGGTTGCAGCCTGCGAGCATCAGCAGGGCCATCAGGCTTCGTGCCGACACGGGTCCGGCGAGTCTGGAACGGATCATTCTGGATTCGCCGGGGATGTCGGTTGCGGGGTTTGCGACAGATCGCGCAGCACGGGCGGCAGGGACGGCATCGGGGCGGGCGTCGAGCCCGGCGTCGGCAGGTTGCGGTTGCGCAGCAGGTCGAGGATCGAGGGATGCTCCGGCAGCGGCGGCGGCGCGTCGGTCTCCCTGCCGGACGGATCGCGCGACGGGTGCAGCAGGCGCACCCCGTCCGGCCCCATCACCCGCACGCCGGAGGCGTCGATCGCCAGGACGCGCCACGCGCCGGCCTGCTGTCCGACGGCGGCCACCACGCCGCGCGCCGTGCCGCTGCCGGCGAAGATCGCCTTCTTGTCGCCCGGCCCGAGGATGATCCCGGCCAGCCGGGGCCGTTCCGGTCCGGACACGGCCACCGACGGCGGGCGTCGCGACGGGCTGAACAGCGGCCGGGCGAGAATCAGGCGGGTCCAGTCCTGCACCGGGCCGGGCGACAGCGACGCTGTGGCGGCGGTGGCGCGGGAGGACGGCGCGACGGCGGTGGAGGAGGACTGGGCCAGACGCGACTCCCGGGTCACCGCGGAGTGATATTCAACCGCGAGCAGCGCGACAAGCACGCAGGCACAGACCGCGGCCAGGCCGAACAGAGGCTGCGGACGCAGCGTGCGGATCGCGGCCTGCGTCATGGTCCCGCATCCGATCCGTCCGCATCGGATGCGGTGCCGTCAGGCGGGGCGCCGTCAGGCGGGGCGCGGCGCGCCGGCCCGCCGGCCTCGCCCGCCCCTGCATGGCGGAAGGCGATCACGGTCAGCGCGCCCTCGATCGGCGAATTGGCGGTGATCTGAATGCGCGGGCCGTGCAACTGCAGGTCGTCGATCAGCATCGCCGGCGAGGCCTGCTCGATCGCGGCGATCATGCGGACCATCACCTCGAACGGCGCGGTCACCGCGATCCGCACCCCGACCCGGCGATACGGCCCGGCGCTCGCCGGGGTCGCCGCCAGGGTTTCGCTGCTCGACAAGGTCGCGCCCAGCGAGGACGCCATCTGCTGCACCTGCTCCTGCAGCGCCGCGCCGGCGATGGCGTCGCTGGCGCCGTCGATCAGCGCCGCCGGACCGGACCGGACCGAGGCGGCCTGCGCCGCGGCGCGCAGGGCCGGAAGGCGTCCGGACAGCAGCTTCATGTGCGCCGCCACCGCCTCGCGTCCGGCCAGCGCCAGCGACCGCTCGCGATACCAGTCGAGCAGCGGGCTGCCGATCGCCAGCCAGACCAGCAGCAGCGCCAGCGCGGTGAGGCCGAGCGCCAGCAGCCGCCCGGAGCGGCCGGTCGGCAAGGCGAGAGGGCGGCCCGTCACCATGCGAGCGGGACCATCAATGCGCGACTCCCGCCTTGATCGAGAACAGGTCGGCGTCCTGGCCCTCGATCCTGGTCACCGGCGCCGAGAAGGCAGGCGCGCTGAAGGCCGGATCGGCGCTGATCGCCGGGATCAGCCGCGCGGCCGAGGGCGACTGGCCGCTGACGGTGAGCTGACCGCGACGCAGCGACAGGTCGGTCAGGAAGCTGTCGTCCGGCAGCACGCCGGTCAGGGACGACATCACGCCCAGCGCATCGCCCAGACGGGCCCGCTCCGCCTGCACCAGCATCGCCCCGGCGGACCCGCCGGCGATACGGCGCTGCAGCGCCTGCACCACGCGCACTTCCGGCTGCAGCGCGGCGATCCGCTGCTCGACCCGCCTGGACTCGATGGATTGCAGCAGGAACGGCAGCAATATCGCGAGCAGCGCCAGCACCGCGCAGCCGATCCAGGCGGCGCGCAGCAGCAGGCGCTGCCGTCTCGCGGCCAGCGGCGCGTCATGTTCCAGCGGAATCCGCAGCACGCCGCCAATGCCGGCGACCGGCGCGATCTCGATCGCCTGCGGCGCCGCGCCGCATTCCGACAGCAACCCGAGCAGCGGCTGCAGCGGCGCCCGCGGCACCAGCGACAGGCGCACCGTCAGGCGCTGCGCCTCGCGATCGCGGCCGATCACGGAGTAGGCGTAGAACGCCTCGTCGGCGGAAAACGGCGTCAGCCGGTCCATCTCGTAGGACAGCACACGCTCCAGCCCGGCTTCCGCGGCCAGCGGCAGGCCGACGTCGCGCCGCAGTGCCACGGAGGCCGGCAGGCGCAGCAGAACCGGCATGGCGCGCGCCTGCCCGCGCGCATTCTCGATCGCCTGGAGAAACATCGCCCGGTCGCCCGCCTCGATCGCCGGCGGGGTCGCGAGCTCGTCAGGCGTGAGCGGCAGGTCGGCGATCACCGTCTCTCCGCCGTTTTCGCGCGCGGTGAGCCTGGCGCCCGCCGGGCTTCTCGCGCCGAGACCCGGCGCGTTGCCATGGCGCGCCGCGAACGGCTCGACCAGCAGCGCCCCGGCCTCGGACGGGTCCGGGCGGGTGAATCGGGCCGGCGCCAGATCGAGCATCTGGCGCGACCACCAGGTCAGGGCGTCGCCAATCATCGAGACACAGGATAGTTCATCGCGCCGCAGGTTCAAATCCGCGTTATCGTGACAAAATCGAGGGAACCGCGCCGTCTCGACCTTCCCCGGGAGGCATCGCGGCTAGTCCGAGCTCTGCTCGCGCGCTGGCGCCACCACGATGTCCGGCCAGCGACGGGGATCGCCCTCCGGGAACACCAGCCTGACCCGCACCAGGGCGGGCAGGCCGTCATCCTGCCATTGCGTGTGCCAGGCGCCATCGGACCAGTACGAGAGGTCGATCGTCTCGATCCCGTCCAGCAGCACGGTGCGATGCGGCTCTGGCGGCGGCCCGGTCGGGATGACATGGCGATAGGGAACCGCGGTGAGGACCAGGGCGCCGTTCTCGACCGACAGGCGGAGATTGGCGAGATCCTCGCCGTCCTGGTCCGGATCGACCGTGGCGGCGGTCGGCAGCGGCGCGCGCATCGCCAGCGCATGCGCCGCGCCGACCAGGGTGCGGCCGTCGTTCGAGGTGCCGGGATCCGCCTCGGTGATCAGACGGCGCAACGTGCGGTCCACCGCCTCGAGCCGTCCGCCGGTCACCACCATGCGGTCCTGGCGATCGAACGCGGCGATGCCGAACTGCATGCCGCGGCTCAGCGTCACCAGCAGGATGCCCAGCACCACCAGCGCCACCACGATCTCCAGCAGGGTGAAGCCGGCCTCGCCCGGCGCGGCACCCGGTGACACAGCGCCAGATCTGGCGCGGGGCGCCGCGGGCGGCGTCACGGCCCGCTGCCCGGGCTGGTGCCGAGGCGCTCGGTCCGCAGGCTCACGCGTCTGGTATGGTCGCCTTCCGGCCAGGATTCCGTGACCACCACCCGGAACAGCGACAGCCGCGGCGCCGATGCTCCGCCGGTGCCGAACGAAGCCGACTGCAGCGGCGTGATCGCGATCGTCCAGTGATAGCTGGTGCCGTCCTCGCCCTCCTGGGTGGTGGCGCGCAGCGCGACGCCGTTGCCGATGGTGGCGAGATGCGACTCGGCGCGCGACAGCGCCTCCTCGGTCCGGTCGGCCACCCGCGTGGCGCGCAGGCCGCCCACCGCGCCCTCGAACAGCACGCCGAGCGCCAGGGCGGCGATCACGAACGCGACCAGCACCTCCAGCAGGGTGAAGCCGGCCTCCGCCGCGCCGCTATCCACGCGCATCGCCATGCCGGAGCATCGCCCAGGTGGAGGAACGTTCATAGGCGGGCTTCTATCCGTCCGGGCGCTTGCCGACTAGGTTGCGTGGCGCGGATCGGCGGCGATCTGGGGTTTCGGAGAGGGCGATGCGCGAGCGAATGACCAGACGGGCGCTGCTGGCCGCGACGATGCTCGCAGCGACCGGCCTCGCTGCCACCGGGGCGATGCAGGGCGGACGCGCGGTCGCCGCACCGACGCCGGCGCCGTCCGTGGCGCAGCACGCCACCTCCGCCGACGCGGCGCTGCGCGCGACCCTGCCGAACGGTCTGCGGGTGGTGATCGTGCAGGACCGGCTGGCACCGGTGGTGACCACCGAGATCAACTATCTGACCGGCTCGAACGAGGCCCCGGACGGGTTCCCCGGCACGGCGCATGCCACCGAGCACATGATGTTCCGCGGCGCCAAGGGCCTGGACAAGGACCAGTTGGCGGAGATCGGCGCCAAGCTCGGCGGCGAATACAACGCCGACACCACCGAGACCGTCACGCAGTATTTCTATACCGCGCCGTCCGACGACCTGGGCGTCACGCTGCGCGTCGAGGCGCTCAGGATGAACGGGCTGAGCCTGAACCAGGCGGACTGGGACAAGGAGCGCGGCGCGATCGAGCAGGAGGTGTCGCGCGATCTCTCCAGCCCGGCCTACAATTACCTCTCCCGGCTGCAGGCGACGATGTTCGCCGGCACGCCCTACGCGCACGACGCGCTCGGCACCCGGCCGTCCTTCGACAAGACCGACGCCGCGCTGCTGCGACGCTTCTACGAGGCTTGGTATGCGCCCAACAACGCGATCCTGGTGATCGCCGGCGACATCGATCCGCAGACCGCGCTGGCGCAGGTCAGGACGGCGTTCGGCGACATCCCGCGCAAGACCCTGCCGGCGCGCCCGCATTTCACCCTCGCTCCGGTCAAGCCGGAGACTTTGTCGCTGCCGACGGACTATCCGATCGGCATCGCCACACTCGCCTACCGCATGCCGGGTTCGTCGGCGAAGGATTTCGCCGCCGCCGACATTCTCGGCGACGTGCTGTCGAGCGAGCGCGGCGCGTTCTACGGGCTGGTGCCGGCCGGCGACGCGCTGGCGGCGCAGTTCCTGTATCGGCCGAAACCCGATGTCGGGTTCGGCGTCGCCTTCGCCGCGTTCCCGAAAGGCGGCGACGCCAACGCGCTGCTGGCCAAGATGCGCGGCGTGATGGCCGACGTCGCCAAGAACGGCGTTCCGGCCGACCTGGTGCAGGCCGCCAGGCGGCGCGAGGTGGCGCAGCTCGCGCAACGCAACGACAGCATCTCCGGTCTGGCGCAGAGCTGGTCCAACGCCCTCGCCTTCCAGGGGCTCGACAGTCCCGATGCGCTCGCCGACGCCTACAAGGCGGTTACCGTCGCGGACGTGAACCGGATCGCCCGCCAGGTGCTCGATCCGGCGCACATGGTCACCGCGGTGCTGACGCCGCAGCAGTCCGGCAAGCCGATCGCCGGCAAGGGCTTCGGCGGCGCGGAATCCTTCGCCGCCCCGCCCGACAAGCCGGTGCCGCTGCCGGACTGGGCCAACGCCGCCCTGACCCGGCTCACCCTGCCGCCCGCCTCGCCGGCGCCGGTGGTGAGCGTGCTGCCGAACGGGCTGCGGCTGATCGTGCAGCCGGAGCACGTCACCAGCACCGTGTCGCTCTACGGCCAGATCCGCCAGGTGTCGGACATGCAGGAACCGAAGGGCCAGGAGGGCGTCGCCACCCTGGTCGAGCGGATGTTCGACTACGGCACCCAGAGCAAGGACCGGCTCGCCTTCCAGGCGGCGCTCGACCAGATCGCCGCCGACGAGAATGCCGGGGCCAGCTTCGCGCTGAAGATCCCCAGCAAGCAGTTCGATGCCGGCCTGGCGCTGCTGGCCGACAACGAGCTGCATCCGGTGTTCCCCGACGACGCCTTCAAGATCGTGCAGCGGCAGACCGCGGGCAGCCTGGCCGGCCTGCTGGAATCGCCGAACTACCTGTTCCAGCGCGCCACGCTGAAATCGGTGGTGCCGGCGGGCGACCCGTCGCTGCGCCAGGCGACGCCGGCCAGCGTGATGTCGCTCACGCCGGCCGACGCCAGGGCGTTCTACGCCGCCGCGTTCCGCCCGGATCTCACCACCATCGTCATCGTCGGCGACGTGACGCCGGACCACGCCAGGGAGGCCATCACGAGCGCCTTCGGCGGCTGGTCGGTGCCCGGCCCGACGCCGGCGATCGACCTGCCGGCGGTGCCGCTCAGCAAGCCGTCGCACGAATACGTTCCCGACCGCAGCAGCCTGCAATCCAACATCATGCTGGCGGAGACGCTGGGGGTGAAGGTCACCGATCCCGACCATTTCACCCTGACCCTCGGCAACGAGATCCTGGGCGACGGCTTCTCGTCGCGGCTCTATCGCGACCTGCGCGTCAGGAGCGGCTACGTCTACAGCGTCGGCAGCGCCCTGCACTGGAGCCGCACGCGCTCCGATTACGGCATCAGCTACGGCGCCGACGCGCAGAACATCGCCAAGGCCAGGGCGCTCGCCGTGGCGGACATCAAGGCGATGCAGGATCGTCCGGTCAGCGACGACGAGCTGACCCGCGCCAAGGCCAGCCTGCTGCGCCAGCTGCCGATGGGCCGCGCCAGCTACGATTCGATCGGCCTGGAATATCTGCATCTGGCCGATCTCGGCCTGCCGCTGAACCAGCCCGACCTGGCCGCGAAACACTACTACGACACCAGCGCCGCCCAGGTGCAGGCCGCCTTCAAGGCCTGGATGCGTCCGGACGACCTGGCGGAGGCGGTGCAGGGTCCGGCCAGCGGCGGCTAGCGGAGGCGGGAATCGGCCTCAGCGCCGGGCTCCGCCCGGCACCCGCCAGGGGACGGTCGTCCCCTGGACCCCTGTCGGCCGGTGCGTTCCAGAACAGAGCGGCGGGGTAGTCAGCGCCGGCGCGACCGGTTAAGGACGTTCCGCTGTCATTACGGAACACCGACCCATGCGGTCCTTTGCCAAGCCCGGTCTTCTATTTTCGAGCCTGCTCTGCCTCGCCGGCTGCGTCACCGCGCTGCCGCCGCATGTCGAGCGGGCCGGTACGCTTCCGGACGCACGCTACGCGCAGTTCGATGCCGCCGTCGCCTCCCTGCCGAAGATCGACTCGATCGGCGGGCAAGGCCGGTTCCCGGAACCGAAATGGGTCTATGCGTTCGACGCGCCGTTCGATCCCCGCGCGGCTCCGCTGCAGATCGGCGGGTTCACCGGCCATGGCGACGATGCGGCGCGCGTGGCCTCCAACCTGCCGGGGCAATTGGTGCGGGTCATCGGCGAGGCAAGGCTGTTCCCGCAGGTCACGCTGCAGCCAACGCCGCATGCCTACGTGCTGTCGGGCACCGTGACGCGCGCCGACAACCAGGAAACCATGGACAACGGCGCTTCGACCCAAATCGAGGCGACGGTCAGCCGGGATGGCAGGGAGATCGGCGCGATCCAGGTCAACGCCGTGCAGATCGGCGTCATGCCGTTCTCGCCCTTCATGCTCGTGGCGAGCGCCGTGATGAGCGCCGGGCAAGGCAGCCGTGCCGCGTTCGTCGCCGAACGCGTCTCGGAGCTGTTCGCGTCCACCTCGGACGGAGCCAAAGCGCGCGCCTGGTCAGGCGGGATCAGCCGCCGGTTCCTCTACACGCCGGCGGCGACCGACTGAACCGACCGCCGGCCGGGGCCGCCCTCCCTGACGACGTAGGTGTGGAACCGCACCTTGCCGTCCTCGACCTCGCGATACAGGCCCTGGATCTCGGTATCGAAGCCAGGGAACAGGTTGGAGGCGTCCTCGAACGTCTTGAGGTATTCGACCATCGGCCGCGCCGTCTCGGTGATGCGCTCGCCGGCGACGATGGTGGCGATGCCGGGCGGATAGACCAGCCACAAGGTGGCGGCGATGCGTCCCCAGGTCGCGTCGAGCGGCACGTAGTCGACATTGTTCCGGACCAGCTCGCGCTGCGCCTGATGCGGCAGCATCGCCAGCTCCGGCAGATGCTCGGCGCGGAACTGCGCCGCCTGCAGGCGGCTGACGTTCGCGCCGCGATAGAAGGCATGCATCTCGCCGCACAGGTCGCGCAGCCTGACGCCGGCATAGCGCTGCGGCCGCCGCTTGACGAAGCGCGGCACGACCTCTTCGAGCAGCCGATTCTCGTCGTGCAGCTTCTTGAACGTCACCAGATGCGACAGCAGGGTTCCGGCCTTGCTGCTCTCCACCCCCGGCGTCAGCAGGAACAGCAGCGCGTTCAGGTCGTTCTTTTCCGGCACGATCCGGTTCTCGCGCAGATACTCGGCGACGATCGGCGCCGGCACGCCGTGCTCGTCGTAGCCGTCGGCGGCGCTGCCGTCGAAGCCCGGCGTCAGCAGGGTCAGCTTGTTCGGATCGGTCATCGCCCAGCCCTGGCGGCTGTGCGGGAAACCGTGCCAGTCCTGGCCGGGGCGCAGCTCCCACTGCGCCGGATCGCTGGCCAGCAGGTCGGACGGCGCGTCCTCCCAGCGCACGCCCTCGAGCCCGGCCGCCTTTTCCGACGGCTGCACGAATTTCGGCACGAACGGCTCGAAGAACCAGCGCCGCGACGGATCGGACGCCTCCACCTCGTATTCGCGCGCGGCGACGCGGATCTTGCGACGGATCTCGATGCCGAGCCGGACGGTGTCGTCCCACAGCACCTCGCCGGAGCGGCCCTTCATCATCTGCGCACCGACATCGAGCGAGGCGAACAGCGGATAGAACGGGCTGGTGCTGGCATGCATCAGGAACATCTCGTTGAAGCGGCGGTGGCCGATCTCGCGGCGCTGGCCCTTCAGATGGCTGTCCTTCACATGGATCTGCGACGCCTGCGAGAAGCTGGCGAGCTGCTTGTGGGTGCTCTGGGTGACGATGATGCCGGGATCGTCCGGGCCGAGCGGCCGCAGCCCCATGCCGAACCGGCCGCGGAACAGCGGATGGAACTTCATGAAGCCGGCCCAGGCCTCGTCGAACAGGATGTAGTCGCAGAGATGGCCGATGCGATCGAGGATGTCGTCGGCGGACGAGATGGTGCCGTCATAGGTGCATTGCTCGACGACGGCGGCGCGGAACGGACGCGGGGCGCGCCAGGCCTCCTTGTCGGCGACCAGCGGATGCACCCGGATCGCTTCGCGCAGCCGGTCCTCGTCGAGCGCGGCGTGGCGCATCGGCCCGATCATGCCGTGCGGGTTGCGGGCGGTCTCGACGAAGATCGGCGTGGCGCCGGCCAGGAACAGCGCGCCCTGGTGCGCCGCCTTGTGGTTGTTGCGGTCGAACAGAACTAGGTCGCCCTCGGCCAGCAGCGCGCTCAGCGCGATCTTGTTGGAGGTCGAGGTGCCGTTCAGCACGAAATAGGTGCGCTCGGCGCCGAAGATCTTGGCCGCCTCCTGCTGCGCCAGCAGCGGCGGGCCCTCGTGCGTCAGCAGGTCGCCCATCTGGGTCACGGAGTTGTCGAGATCGTCGCGGAACACCGCGTCGCCGAGATGTTCGACGAAGATGCGGCCGATCGGACTGCGGCGGTAGAACGCGCCGCCATTATGTCCCGGACAGGTCCAGAGCATGTTCCCCTGCTCGGAGTAGTCCACCAGGGCGCCGAAGAACGGCGTCTTCAGCGTGTCGGCATATTGCCGCAGCCGCGCCACCAGGTTCTTGCCGATGAAGTCGGGCGTCTCCTCGGCGAGGAAGATGAAGCTGTCGACATGGTCGAGCACGTCGACCGGAATCTGCTCCAGCGTCTGCCGCCGCACCAGGATGATGATCGGCATGTCGAGGCCGCGCTTGCGGATGAGCTGGATCAGGTTGGCGGACTTGCCGTTGGCGCCCTTCTTGCCCCAATCGATCACCACGCAGCCGATCGCCGCATCGGTGCGGATCGCCAGCTCCGCGTCGTCGTCCCGCTGCGCGTGCACGATGGTGTAGCCGTCTTCCTGGATCTCGGAGAGGATCTGCTGCAGCCGCGCGCCCTCGAGGTCGTTCGGATTGAAGCCCGGCACGCAGACCAGGAACTTGAATCGGCGCGCATATTCCATTCGACATCCCCGCCCGGGCATGATCGCTCGATCATGCTCCGCTTCCTCGTGTAAGACAGGCTGGCCAGAGGCCGTGGCCCGGCGCCGTGATTGCGGCCGCAGCGCGCCGGCTTCTATCTCAGTTCCATGACAATCGCTCCGCGATCACGGCGTTGCGAGATCGGCAACGCCGACCCTAGATTGTCATGCAACTGAAACACGGGTGACCCAAGGTGTCGTCGAGCGCCCAGGATGGCATGGCGAACGCGGCTGGTGGCGACGGTCGCGACCTGGAACCGGTCGTGTCGCCGCGCCCGGTGCTGTCGCCGACGGTGTCGACCGCCCGCATGCTGCGTTTCCGGATCGCGAGCAGCGACCCCCGAAGCGACGCCGATCGCGTCGCCTTGGGGGGCGCCTTGGGGGTCGCCTGGGAGGGCGCCTCGACGCTGTTCGGCGCGCCGCAACCGGCAGCACGCGCCGGTCGCACCAGCCCGGGCGCCGTGGTCCGGCGGCTCGAGACCGGCTATTTCGACACGCCGGACCGCTTCCTGTTCGGCCATGACCTGTCGCTGCGGGTCAGGCGCCGCGGCCGGCGCTTCATCCAGCGGCTGGCGCTGCACGACCAGGGCGGACGCGACGCCCCGCTGATATGGGAATGGCCGGTGGACGGCGCCGCGCCGGACCTGTCCTGCCTGTCGGCGTCACGGATCGCGGGGTTGAGCAGGCCGCTGGCGGAGCGGCTGGCCCAGCATCTGGCCAGGGCGCCGGCCGGACCGGTGTTCGAGACCAGGCTGCGCCGGCGGATCAGGCGGCTCGACCTCCCGGACGCGGTGCTCGACCTGGTGCTCGACGAGGGCACGCTCCAGGCCGGCGCCAGCCAGGAAGGGCTGCGCGAGATCGGGCTGGTGCTGCGCTCCGGGGAGACCGGCCTGCTGTACGATCTCGGCGCCAGGCTGCTGGAGACCGGCGCGCTGCACCTGAACCCGCTCGGCATCGTTCGCCGCGGCTACGCCCTGGCTTCCGGCGGGGCGATGCGGGCCTGCAAGGCACGGCCGGGCCCGGTGACGGCACAGCAGGCCGCCGCGATGCCGGCCGACGACCTGATCGCCGCCACCCTGCTGGAGTGCCAGGCCCATCTGCTGGCCAACCAGCCGGTGGCCGCGGACGGCCGCAATCCGGACGGGGTGCACCAGATGCGGGTTGCGCTGCGGCGCCTCCGCTCGGCGCTGTCGCTGTATCGGCGCGCGGTCGCGGCGCCGGCGATGCGGCATTTCGCCGCGGAGGCGAAATGGGCGGCGGACGAGCTTGGCGACGCGCGGTCGTGGGACGTGCTGCTGAACGCGACGATCGAGGCGCCGTCCCGCCTGACCGGCTCCGGCGCGGATTTCGAGCAGATGCGGCGGGTCGCCGAGACGCCGCGCGCGGAGGCCTATCTTCGGGCCAGGACGATGCTGGACGCGCAGCGCTACGACCGGTTCCAGCTCTCGCTCGGGCAATGGATCGCCCGGCGCGGCTGGCGCAACGAGGTCGACCATGCCGGCCTGGCGATCCTGGCCGAACCGGCCGCGGACCTTGCGGCGCGCATCCTCGCCCGGCTGCACGCCAAGGCCGTCAGGCAGGGCAAGGGCTTCCGCCGCCTGTCGCCGGAGGACCGGCATGCCCTGCGGATCACGCTGAAGACGCTGCGCTACGCGTCGGAATTCTTCCTGCCGCTGTTTGGCGAGAGCGCGACGGCGCGGCGCTATCTGCGACAGCTCGCCCGGCTGCAGGATGCGCTCGGGCTCGACCAGGACGCGGCGACGACGCAGCCGCTGCTGGACGCGCTGGCGGCGCGCGACTCCTCACCCGGCCTGCACCGGGCGATCGGCGTGATCGCCGGCTGGCAGGCGCGGGCGGTCCTGGCGAACCAGGACGCGCTGGTCGAGCCGTGGCGACGCTTCAAGGCGCTCGCGGTGTTCTGGCCGGCGGCGGCGGCACGGCAGCGCGACGTCAGTCCGTCGAGATCAGCGTCCTGATCCTGGCGGCGAGCGCGTCCATCGCGAACGGCTTGGTCAGCACCTGCATGCCGGGGTCGAGATGGCCGTGGCCGAGCACGGCGTTCTCCGCATAGCCGGTGATGAACAGCACCTTCAGCCCCGGTCGCAGCGCCCGTCCGGCATCGGCGACCTGTCGGCCGTTCATGCCGCCGGGCAAACCGACGTCGGTGATCAGCAGATCGATGCGCCGGTCCGAGCGCAGCACCTCCAGCCCGGCGGCGCCGTCCATCGCCTCGATCGCGGCATAGCCCAGGTCCCCCAGGATCTCGACGACCAGCATGCGGATGGTCGCCTCGTCGTCGACCACCAGCACCGTCTCGCCGGGCCCGGCGCCCGGCAGGTCCGGCGCGCGCGCCAGCGCGCCATCCGGCTCGGGGTCGGCGGCGCCGAGATAGCGCGGCAGATAGAGGCGCATGGTGGTCCCGTGGCCGAGCTCGGAATAGATCCTGACCTGGCCGCCGGACTGCCTGGCGAAGCCGTAGATCATGCTCAGCCCCAGACCGGTGCCGAGACCGATCGGCTTGGTGGTGAAGAACGGGTCGAAGGCGCGCGCCGCCACCTCCGGCGACATGCCGGTGCCGGTGTCGCTCACGCTGAGGGAGAGATACTGGCCGGGCGGCAGCTCGCGCTCGCCGGCGGCGCGATGATCGAGCCACGTGTTGGCGGTCTCGATGGTCAGCCTGCCGCCGTCGGGCATCGCGTCGCGGGCGTTGATGCAGAGGTTGAGCAGCGCGTTCTCGAGCTGGTTCGGGTCGACCAGCGCCGGCCACAGCCCGGCGGCGCCGACCACCTCGATCGCCACCGACGGCCCGACCGTGCGCCGGATCAGCTCCTCCATGCCGCCGACCAGGCGGTTCACGTCGGTCGGTCGCGGCTCGAGCGTCTGCCGTCGCGAGAACGCCAGCAGCCGATGGGTGAGCGATGCGGCGCGACGCGCGGCACCCTGCGCGGCATTCACGTAGCGGTCGAGATCGGAGATCCTGCCTTGGCCGATCCTGGCGCCGAGCAGCTCCAGGCTGCCGGTGATGCCGGTCAGCAGATTGTTGAAATCGTGCGCCAGCCCGCCGGTGAGCTGGCCCACCGCCTCCATCTTCTGGCTCTGTCGCAGCGCCTCCTCGACCTGGGCGCGCTCCGCCAGCGCCACGGCGATGCGCTGCTCGAGCGTCTCGTTCAGCTCGCGCAGCGCCCCCTCGGCCTGCAAGCGCTCGGTCACGTCGAGGAAGTTGCAGATCGCGCCGACATGCAGGCCGTCGCGCATGATCGGGCGGGCCCAGTACTCGACCGGCAGCGCCGAACCGTCCAGCCGGTAGAACAGCTCGCCGGTGACATGCACCGGCTTGCCGTGGCGGGCGCAGAGATAGATCGGGCAGTCATTGACGCAGTATGGCGAGCCGTCGCTGTGCGAGTGGTGGATCACCCCGTGCAGCTTGCGGCCGATCGCGTCGGATTCCTGCGCGAAGCCCAGCATCTGCAGGAAGGCGGGGTTGCAGAGCGTGGTCGCCCCGTCGCGGTCGACGGCGTAGAACCCTTCCGCGGTCGAATCGAGCAGCAGCCTGACATAGGCCTCGCTGTCGCGCAGCGCGTGCTGCGCGAGGGCCCGCTCTGCGGCGTCGTGGGCGCGGAAGGCGACTTCAGACAGCAGCACCAGATCGTCCGCGCCGAGACGTCGCGCACCGGGCACCACGACCAGCAGCGCGGCCAGGCTGCCGTCGCGCAGCAGCGGGGTAAGGATGGACGAGGGCGGCGCGCTGCCGATCATGTTGGAGAGCTCGCCTGCGACCACGCTCTCCCCGGCGCGCAGGCGGGCCAGCGTCGGCCGGTCGAGATCGGCCAGGCGGGCGGCGAAGGCGGCATCGTCGCCTTCCGCCGCTTCGGCGCGCAGCGTGTCGCCGTCAGAGGCGATGGTGGCGTAGACGACGGAACGCGCGTCCAGATGGATGCGCAGCGCCCGCACCGTCGCCGACAGGATCGACGGCGCCGTGTCGAGGTCGCGCAGCGTGTCCGACAGCGCCAGCAGGAAGGTGCGGCGGCGCTCCGCGGCGACCACGCCGGTGGTCTCGGTGCAGGCGCAGAACAGCCCGGCCACGGCGCCGTCCGGCGCCCGTACCGGGGTATAGCTGAAGGCGAAATTCACCAGCTCGCGTTCCGCGCCGCGATCGACCAGCAAGGGCAGATCGTCCATGTGCACGGCGTTGCCCGAGAACACGTCGTCGATCAGCGGCGTCAGCCGGTCGCGGACCTCGGACCAGACTTCCAGGAACGGCCGGCCGAGCGCCGCGGGATGCTTCGCCCCCAGGATCGGCACATAGGCGTCGTTGTAGATCAGGATATGGTCCGGACCCCAGTTCAGATACATCGGCTGGAGCGCGCCCAGCACCATGTCGGTGACGGTCCGCAGCACCACGCACCAGTCCGCCATCGGACCAAGCGGGCTGCCGCTCCAGTCATGGGCGCGGATGATCTCGGCCATCGGGCGGTGATGCGCGACCCTGCCGTCCTGATGGTCCATGACGAATGACGGCTTCCGTTTGAGAGCTTGAAAGCGCCAATAGCGCCGGGGCGCGGTTCCGAACAGCATAAATCCGTCAGGGCGCCTCAGCGTCCCGCACCGTCACCGCGCCGGTCAGCCAGTCGGTGTCGATGGCGATGGTGTGGTCCCGCTCCGACAGGCCGAGCCTGCCGCCGCTGGCGCTGCCGTCGGCGCGGAACAGCACGGTCGCCTGACGCGCCGGCGCGTCCGGCGCCGCGGCGGAAATGCCGCGCGGCAGGGCGTGCCGCGTGCCGCCCTTGACCCCGTAATCGCCCTGCACCAGATCCAGCGTGAACAGCAGCGCCCGGTCGGTCTCGATCGCGGTGGCGCGGGTGGTGCGCATGTCGGCCGCCATGGTGCGGGCGGCGGCGCGGAGATCGAGGCTGGCCGAGCGCATCGGCCCGCGCGCCAGCACCAGGCCGGCCGCCAGCGCCAGCACGACCAGCACCACGATCATCTCGATCAGGGTGAATCCGGCCTCGCGATCTCGTATCACGAAGGGGGCATCAGCTGAACACGATCGTCTTGCGGCCGTTGAGCATGACGCGGTTCTCCAGGTGCAGCTTGACCGCACGGGCCAGCACGCGGGATTCGCTGTCGCGGCCGGCGGCGACCAGATCCTCGGCGCTCATCGCATGGGTAACGCGCTGGGTCTCCTGCTCGATGATCGGGCCCTCGTCGAGCGCCGCGGTCACGTAGTGCGAGGTGGCGCCGATCAGCTTCACGCCGCGCGCATGCGCCTGGTGGTAGGGCCTGGCGCCGGCGAAGCCCGGCAGGAACGAGTGGTGGATGTTGATGACGCGGCCGAACAGGCGCGTGGCGAGGCCGTCCGACAGGACTTGCATGTAGCGCGCCAGCACCACCAGACTGGCGCCGGTCTCCTCGATCAGGGCGAGCAGCCGGTCTTCCTGCGCCGGCTTGGTCTGCCCGGTCACCGGCAGATGGTGGAACGGGATTCCCTCCAGCTCGGCGGTGCGGCGGCTGGTCTCGTGGTTGGAGACGATCGCCGCCACCTCGGCATCGAGCCAGCCAACCCTGATCTGGTAGAGCAGATGCAGCATCGCATGGTCGAAGCGGGAGACCATGACGATCAGGCGCGGCCGGACCGTGCTGTCGGCGATCGCGGTCCGCATCTCGAACCTGGCGACCGGCGTCGCCAGCGCGCGCTCGACGGCGTCGCGGCCGACCGGGGCGGTGAAGGCGATGCGCATGAAGAAGCGGCCGGTGCTCGGGTCGCCGAACTGCGCGCTCTCGGTGATGTTGGCGCCGATCGCGGCCAGCTCGGTGGTGACGGAGGCCACGATCGAGGGTCGGTCGACGCAGGACAGGGTCAGGACGTAGCGGGTCATCGCATCCGACCTAGCGCGGTCCGCCGACCGGCGCCACGTCCGATCTCGGCGGCCCGAGGAAGAGGACGGCAGCGTCACGCCGCGACCCTCGGCGGCAGCGACGGTGACGTGAAGAAGACAAATACCGCGTCTGGATCAACCGCGAATACCGGCGGGACGAGCTGCTTACGAGACCGGGACCCGATCGGCATCGGCGCGACACGGGCCGGCCTGGTACGGCCGGCAACCGTCGCGGATGGCACCCAGGCGCAGCATGGCTTCATCGGCAAGCTCTGAATCGAAACGGTCGCTCGCTGTCAGAAACCGGTCAGCAGGATATCCAGGGCTCTGATGATCCGGTCCTGCTGATCCGCTAGCGACGCAACGGCTCGCCCAAGCTCTCGCCTCGGTATCGCGGCGAGAGCTTGGGTCGTCAGCATGAAAGGCTGGTCGGCGATCTCGAAAACCGGATTGAGATCGCTGATCGGCGGCGGCGCGTCGCCGGGCGGCAGAAGCGGAGCGACGATCCGCGTCGCCAGCCGGTCGAGCAGTGCGGCCTGCGCATCGACGACGTAGCCAGCCTGGCCTCGGCCCGGCATTGGATAGACGTCGAACCGGGCCATCAGAACTGACGGTACGCCACCAGCGGCAGACCATGCGTGACGACGTGCTCGTTCCAGGCGTCGATCGCCGCACGGTTTTCTGCGAGCCAGAGGGCCCGGGTTCGTTCGGCGACCGCGTCCTGCAGCCCTGCCTCGCAGGCTTGCGACAGGTTGATCTCCAGTGCCCGCGCCTGGCGAAGCAAGGTGTCGGGCAAGGTGACGTTGGTCGCGCGCCGCGAGACCGCGCCGGGCGCACGACGGGACGGCGCAGGAGGCACGGCACTCTCCTTCATTCCACACCCTTTGATATGCGCATCAGCCGTGCGCAGCGCAACGGCTCCGTGGCAGGGCATCGCGCGCCCGAGGCCGTCATTGCGCCAGATCGTTGAGGCTGAGCATGGCCAGCAGCAGCGACGACACGATCCCGGCGACGGCGACGCCCATCACCACCGTGATCACCGGCACCAGCAGCGCCACCAGGCGCTGCACCCGGATGCTGACCTGCTCCTCGTGGATCACCGCAGCGCGCAGCGCCATCGCGCCGAGCTGGGCGGTCTCCTCGCCGAGGCGCAGCAGATGGATCGCGCGGGCGGGGAAGATCGCCGCACCCTCCAGGGTGCGGGCCAGCCCGGCGCCGCCCTTGGCGCTTTCGGTGGCGCGGTCGATCGCGCCGAGCACGGCGAGATTGCCGATCACGTCGCGCACGATCGCCATCGCGCCGATCAGCGGTACGCCGTTGCCGAGCAGCGTGCCCAGCGTGCGGCAGAAGCGCGCGGCCAGCACCTCGCGCATCAGCAGGCCGATGATCGGCAGGCGCAGCAGCAGACGGTCCTTGGCGAACCGGACCGGTTCGCGACGCAGCGCCTGGCGCGCCATCACCGCCAGCAGCACCAGGCCGACCAGCAGGAACACGCCGTCGTTGCTCAGGATGTTGCCCGCGGTGATCAGCGCCTGGGTCGAGCGCGGCAGCGCCGCCCCGTTCTGCTCGAACAGCGGCACGAATTGCGGCAGCACCTGGGTCAGCAGCAGGACGATCGAGCCGATCGCCGCCAGGGTCAGCATGGCCGGGTAGATCATCGCCGATTGCAGGGTGCTGACCAGGGCGCGTTCGCGCTCCATCAGCGTGGCCAGGCGATCGAGCGTGGTGGCGAGGTCGCCGCCGGCCTCCGCGGCGCGCACCAGCCCGACATAGAGCCGCGGAAAACTCTCCGGACGGCGCGACAGCGCGACATGCAGCGCGGCGCCGTCGCGGACCGCGGCGCGGATCCCGTCCAGGACCGTCTTCACCCGCGGATTGGGCGCGGTCTCGACCAGGAAGCGCATCGCCCGGTCGAGATCCTGCCCGGCGCCGAGCATCACCGAGAGTTCGCGGGTGAGGTTGGTGACCTCCTGGCGCCTGAGGCCGCGGCGCCGCAGCGCGCCGAGTTCGATCCGCAGCCCATTGGCCAGCAGGCCGGCGCCGGCCGGCTCGGCGCGCACCGGCAGGTTGCCCTGGCGGCGGATCCAGGCGATGGCGTCGGCTTCGCTGGCGGCGTCGGTGATGCCGCGGATGGTTTCGCCGCCCTGGGTGATGGCGGTGAAGCGGAACGACGTCACCGCCTAGTTCTCCGACCGGATCGACCTTGCCACTTCCTCGATCGTGGTGGTCCCGGCGAGCGCCGCATCGATGCCGGCATCGAACATGGTGACCATGCCGGCGGCGACGGCGGCGCGCTCGATCGCGGAATGGTCGGTGCGGGCGAAGATCAGGCGCTCGATCTCCGCGTCCGGGGCCAGGAACTCGGCGATCGCCTGACGGCCGCGATAGCCGGTGTCGCGGCAGGCGGCGCAGCCGACCGGATGGAACAGGGTGATCGGGCGGCGATCGGTGCGCCGCTCCAGCCCGAAGCGGGCGACCAGCTCCGGCGCCGCCGGCGCCTCGACCTTGCAGGAATCGCACAGCCGCCGCACCAGCCGCTGGCCCATCACGCCGCGCAGCACCGCGGTGAGCAGATAGTCCTCGACGCCCATGTCGCGCAGGCGGGTGATGGCGGCGGCGGCGGAGTTGGTGTGCAGGGTGGAGAGCACCAGATGGCCGGTGAGCGCCGCCTGGATGGCGATCTGCGCCGTCTCCAGGTCGCGGATCTCGCCGATCATGATCACGTCGGGGTCCTGGCGCAGGATCGAGCGCAGCAGGGCGGCGAAGCTGAGGCCGATCTGCGGCTTGATCTGGATCTGGTTGATGCCGCGGAGCTGGTATTCGATCGGGTCCTCGACGGTGACCACCTTGCGGGTCACGGCGTTGAGGGTGAGCAGGCCGGTATAGAGCGTGGTGGTCTTGCCCGAGCCGGTCGGGCCGGTGACCAGCACGATGCCGTTGGGCAGCGCCAGCATCTCGTCGACCCGGGCCACCACCCGCGGCGCCAGGCCGAGCTTCCCGTAGTCGAAGCTCACCGCGTTGCGGTCGAGCACGCGCAGCACCACGGTCTCGCCGTGCAGCGACGGGATGGTGGAGACGCGGAAATCGATCTCCTGGCCGCGCACCGCGAGCTTGATGCGGCCATCCTGCGGCAGGCGGCGCTCGGCGATGTCCAGCCTGGCCATGATCTTGATCCGGGAGACGATCGCCGGGATCAGGCGCGGCGGCGGGCTCTCCATCTCGTGCAGCACCCCGTCATAGCGGTAGCGCACGCGCAGCCGGTCCTCGAACGGCTCGATATGGATGTCGGAGGCGCGGGTCTCGACGGCGCGGAACACGATCTGGTTGACCAGGCGGATCACCGGGGCCTCGGAGGCGAGGTCCTTCAGCCGTTCGGCATCCTCCTCGAGCGGGGAGTCGTCGTCGGCGCCGCCGGCCGGCATGGCGTCGTCGCGCGGATAGAGCCGGTCGAAGGCGGCCTCCAGCTCGATCGGCACGGCGATGCCGACCGTCACCGGCAGGCCGGTCGCCGCCTCGATCGCCTGCGCCGCGAACCCGTCCAGGGGATCGGCGACGGCGACCACCAGATGGTCGGGAAACTGAGCGATCGGCAACGCGCGCACGTCGCGCAGGAACCGGGCCTGCAGCCGCTCCGGCAGGACCGGCTCGACCGGGTAGGCGTCGGTGCCGACGATCTGCAGACCGAGCAGGGCGGCGAAACTGTCGGCGAGGCCGCGCTCCGACACCAGGCCGAGCTGCAGCAGGACGCCGTCGAAGCGCCGGCCGCTTTCCTCCGCCGCGCGGTGCGCCCGCTCCAGGCTGCGATCGTCGCAGCGGCCGGTCTCGACCAGCATGCGGCCGAGCTGGTCCAGCAGCGCCTGCTGCGACGGGGCATCCTGGGCGGACAGCGCGGTGAGATGATTCATGGCGCCGCACGATGACGCCCGGTCGCGACCGGGCGCAAGGGCGGAGGATGTGTCACGCCGGCTCGCCCGCGCACAGGAACAGCACCCAGAGCGCCACGGCCAGGCCGGGACCGAACGGGACCGCGTCGCCGCCGCGCACGCGGCCGGTCGCCAGGGCCAGAGCGAGGGTGGCGATCGAGCCGGCCAGGACCATCCAGGGCAGCGGCGCCAGGCCGAGCCATGCGCCGCCGGCGGCCAGCAGCTTGGCATCGCCGGCGCCGAGCCCGTCTTTGCCGCGCAGGCGATGATAGGCCAGGGCGATCAGCCGGAAGGCCAGATAGCCGGCGACGCAGGCGAGCGCATGCCGGCCGAGCGCCGCCGGATCGCGCAGCCAGGTCGACAGCAGCCCGGCCAGGAGCAGTGGCAGGGTGAGACTGTCGGGCAGCCTCTGGTGGGTCCAGTCGATCCAGCCCAGCACCAGCGCGCACCAGCCCAGCAGGCAGGCGGACCAGAGCCAGGTGGGGTCCGGATCGCGGTATGCCAGGGTCGCCACGTGGGCCGCGACCAAGGTCGCCACCAGGGCGATCGCCGGGGCCGCCAGCTCGACGAGGAGATAAGCGAGGCCGATCGGCGTTCCGCAGCGTCGGCAGCGTCCGCGACAGGCGAGATAGCTGAGGATCGGCACCAGCTCCCAGGGTCGCAGCCGCGCATGGCAATGGTCGCATTCCGAGCGCGCCAGCACCACCGGGCGGCCTTCCGGCACGCGCATCGCCAGCACGCCGAGCAGGCTGCCGACCAGGGGCGACACCAGCAGCGGCGCCAGGCGAAGGTCCGGCACCACGGCGCGCCGGTCTATTTGTTGCAGATCTGGGTGGCGGTATCGCTGGCGTTGCCGGACGGGCCGTTCGAGCACAGATCGTAGTCCAGTCCCTCGCGGGTGGAGGGGTTGCGATAGGTGTAGGGATGATTCCACGGATCGAGCGGAAGCTGATTGCTCTTCACGTACGGACCGTTCCAGTTGTCGGCGTCGGACGGCTTGGTCACCAGCGCCTGCAGCCCGTCGTCGCCGCTCGGGTAGCTGCCGACATCGAGCTTGTAGAGGTCGAGGATCTGGCCGATCCGCTCGATCGACTGCCGGGCGATCGAGATCTTGGCGCCGCCGAGCTGGCGCAGCACCGACGGCGCCACCAGGGCGATCAGCAGGCCGAGGATGGCGATCACCACCAGCAGCTCGATCAGGGTGAAGCCCGACTCGCGGCGCGACCGGTCGGTGGCCGGCGCGCGGGCCGGGGCATTGGTATTGGCGTTGGCGCTGGTCCGGGACGGGAGGAGACGCATCGGATACCCTGTCGCAAAATCCACTGCGGCATGATTTCGCACGGGACGGGAAATCGCGATAGGATGCGGATCATGACGATCCGTTCCATCGCCGCAGGCAGGGCCTGATGCCGGTTCCCTACCTCGCCTGCATGGGGCTGGTGGCATCGCTGTACCACCTGCCGCCGCGCGTGCTGCCGTCGATCCAGGCGGTCGAGGGCGGCAGCCCGGGCCTGGCGCATCGCAACACCAACGACACCGAGGATCTGGGGGTGATGCAGGTCAACACCACCTGGCTCTGGTCGCTGGCGCGCTACACCCATAGCGACCCGGCCACCGTGTATCGCCGGCTGCGCGACGAGCCCTGCTACAACGTGGCGGCGGCCGGGGTGATCATGCGCACCTATCTCGACGAGACGCATGGCGACCTGATGCAGGCGGTCGGCAACTACCACTCGCATACGCCGGCGCTGAACATCGCCTATCGCGGCATGGTGGTACGCTCGGCGCAGCGCCTGTTCGTGCCGGGAAGCATTCCGGACAGAGCGCCGGGCGGCCAGACGCCGACGGTGCAACGCACCGTGGCGGAACGGCTGGCGCTGCAGCGGCGCCTGACCAGGAACGCCCGGGCCAGGGGTTAGGGTCAGGAGTCAGGGTCAGGCCTGGGCGGCCTGGATCATCGCCGCACCCTGGGTGGCGCCATGGAGATCGGCGCCCGACAGATCCCGTGACGTGCGCCGGTCCGGCGTGTCGTGGTCGAGGGTGCGCAGCAGGGCGCGCGCCGACTCGTCCCAACTGACCGGTCGGAACTCGGTCCGGATCCGCTCGGCCCAGGCCTCCGTGCCTTCCCTGTCCTCGATCGCGCGCCGGATCACCCGATAGGCCTCGCCGCCATTCTCGGGATCGAAATAGCGCGCCAGGGTGCCGCCAGCCTCCGGCAACGCGCTGGCGTTCGAGATCACGCAGGGACGGCCGAAGCCGAGGCTTTCCGTGACCGGCAGGCCCCAGCCCTCGTAGAAGGACGGGAACACCGTGAACAGGCAGCCGCGATAGAGGTCGGCGAGCTCCCTGTCGTGCGGATCGTCGATCAGCACGATCCTGCCGTCGAGGCGGTCGGTATTGCGCAATTGCTGCATCAGGTCCTCGACCAGCCAGCCGACCTTGCCGGCGAACACCAGGGTCGGCACCGACGCCGCCGGCATCTCGTCCAGCAGACGCCGCCAGACCCTGAACAGCAGCGCGTGGTTCTTGCGCGCCTCGATGGTCGAGACGGTCAGCACGTAGCTGCGTGGCGCCGGCAGACGATCGCTGCGCTCGGCCCGCTCGCCGGACCCGGGCCCGGCAAGCGAACACGAGAAGCCGGTGCCGACCGGAATCGCCGACGGCTTGCGACGCAGCACGATCGCCTCCCGGGCGGCGAAGGTCTCGAGATCCTGGCCGGTCGCCTGGCTGATGGTGAGCGGGATATCGGCCAGCGGCAGCAGGGTGGTGGCCCAGTGACGGAAACGGGCCACCAGGTTGCGGTCGCACCATTCCGGCCGGATCAGCGGGATCGCATCGTAGAACAAGGCCGCGACGCGCAGCCCGAACCGTTCCCGCGCCTGGGCCAGCATCGCGGCGTAGAACGGATGGAACCAGGTCGAGCCGAGCACCAGAAGCACGTCGCCGGTCGCGACATTGTCGGCGAACGAGGCGACCGTCAGAGCGTCGCGCGGGTCCTGCGCAGCCTGAACGCGACGGGACCGGCGCGCCATCTGCCGCGCCTGGTCGGCCACGGCGCCGACCAGGCTGCCGGCGGCGCGGACGGTGTCGAACTGAGCGCGCATGATCTTCAGCAGCGGCACCCGCATGTCGAGCGGAATGCGATAGGCGATGCGACGGGCCATGCCCGGAGCCGCAGCGCCCGACGCTGCTCCCCCCGGAGAGAACGGAGCCGCGCTCTCCTGCGCGACTGCACCGTCGCCGGCGGTCAGCCGCGCATGCAGGGCGTCGATCGCATCGAACGGGATCGCCGAGAAGCTGTTCTGCAAGGGGTCGTGACGGAGAAAACCGACCCGGTCGCGCGATTCGGCGAGCGTCGCCAGGGCGCGGCACAGCTCGAACTCGATACGCTGGATGCCGCTCGGCCGCGTGTTGGTGGCCGAGTACTGGAACAGATCCTCGACATCGACCCAGATCCTGTTCGGCACGCCGTTCTCCCTGCCGGTGACGACGATTTCGGGCGGCACCGTCGACATAACGCACGAGATCCTGTCGCGTTCGACCGCGTTTCGTTCGCGCGTGCCGCAGCCACGGTCTTGTCCGCGCTTTGCTCCCGCCCGGCAGGCTGCCACACTCCGGCCGCGCGCGCATCGGGCCAAGACCGGCCGGGGGATGCGCCATCCGGAGCGATGCGTCAACGTGCCCTCACGCCCTGCCGACGATCTCCATTGCAACGGCACGGCGCACCGCCCGGCCGTGCTGCCAGCCGTCCTGCCAGCCGCCGCGCCAGCCACGCCCGCAGCCAGGCTGGGCGCGCTCGGCGTGGCGCTGGCGCTCCTGTCGGGGTGTGCGTCGCCCACCTGCTCCAACCCCTATGTGCTCGATTTCCTCGATCACGCGGACCGGCAGGCCGATCTGGCCCATCTCGGCCTGCTGCGCGGCTCGGCCCGCACCGCGCCCGGCGCCACCCCGGACCAGCTTAGCTGTTCGATCTGGGAGCAGGTTCGGACGCCCGGCACGCGCGCGGTGCAGCTTCGGCCGCAATATTACCAGATGCGCCACGTGAGCGACGGCTGGCAGATCGCGCCCTGAGGCAGGGCCGGGCGCACCGGCTACAGGATCCACACCAGCAGGGCCGCCATCAGCCCGAGCAGCAGCAGGGAAAGCGTGACGACGCTCGCGACCTTGGTTCCCGCCTTGGCCAGGGCCCTGACGTCGACCCCCAGACCCAGCGCCGCCATCGACACGATGGTCAGTGCGCCGGCGACGCCGCCGATCGGGGCGATGGCCGACGCCGGCAGCAGGCCGGCCGATCGCACCGCCAGCAGGGCCAGGAAGCCGGCGATGAACCAGGGCAGCAGCGTCGCCAGCGTCGGCCTGGCCCGCGCCCCGGCGGTACCCGTGTCGGGCTGGCGGGGCTGGCGGCCGCGCATGAGCAGGGAGAGGGTCATGACCACCGGTCCCAGCATCAGCACGCGCACCAGCTTCACCAGCGTGCCGACCTGGGCGGACAGCGAACTGATCGGCGCGGTGGCGGCCAGCACCTGCGGCACCGCATAGACGGTCAGCCCGGCGAGGATGCCGAAATCGTAGGCATGCATGTGCGCGGCGATGGCGAGCAACGGCAGGCCCAGAACCACCGCCACGCCGAGCACCGCGGTGAAGGCGATCGCGGCGGCGACGTCGCCGGGCCGCGCCCCGATCACCGGCGCCACGGCGGCGATCGCCGAGTTGCCGCAGATCGCATTGCCGCAGCCGATCAGCACCGCCATGCGAGGCGGCAGTCCGAACGCCCGGCCGATCGCGTAGCTGGCGACGATCGACAGCGGGACGATCAAAGCGATGCCGGCCAGCAGCGCCGGCCCGACGCCGATGATGGCCCGGACACTGACCGTGGCACCGAGCAGCATGACCGCGATCTCCAGCGGCAATTTGGCGGAAAACCCGATCCCGGGGGCGAGTGCTGACGGCGGGGTCCAGAGGCTGCGGATCAGGGTGCCGAGCAGGATCGCCAGGACCAGCGCTTCGAGCCAGGCGCGGCCGAACAGGCGTGCCTCCGCCGCCTGCAGGGCGATCGCCAGCACACTGACGCCGATACACAGGAGCGTGCCGGGAACCACGCGTCCCAGACGTTGCCGTCCGCGCCGCCAGGGATCGCCGGCCGCAGGGGCGGTGGGAGAATCGCAGAGTGTGGACGGCCAGGTCTGGGACATGGTCCAAGGCTGCGCTTCGCTTTCGATCGACTCCAACGCAAAGAACCGCTCAATCCGATCGAATTTTTCGATCATTTCGACGGAAGTTGCCGCCTCGGGGCGTTTCCGGCGCATTCGGGGGCTTGAAGCCGCAGTCTGGTGCTGTCTTTGTCGCGACAGGCTTGGCCCGCAACGCGGGGAACGCGCCGCAGCATGGGCCGGAGCGGCAACCTTTGCCGGTCGGCGCGTTGCTGCTCTTCACAACAGGAGGACGAACAATGAATCACGCCGATCTCGTGGCAAAGGTCGCAACGCACGCGGATCTGTCCAAGGAAGCCGCCGGCAACGTGGTCGAGGCGGTCGCCAAGGCGATCGTCGAGTCGCTGCATGCCGGCGAGGAAGTCCGGTATTCCGGCCTCGGCATCTTCGACGTGTCCGAGCGCGCCGCCCGCCAGGGACGCAACCCGCAGACCGGCGAGGCGATCGCCATCGCCGCCAGCAAGGCCGCCCGCTTCCGTGCCGGCAAGGGCCTGAAGGACGCGCTGAACGGCCCTGCCGCCAAGCCGGCGCCGAAAGCCGCCGCCAAGCCGGCCGCCAAGGCCGCACCGAAGAAGAAGTAATCGCCCGACCCTAGGGCTGAAATCCAGGGGTCCAGGGGATCACTGTTCCCCAAGCGGGTGCTGGGCTTCTCACACCCCGGCGACCGCATATCGGGCGCGCGCCGCATCCACGGCCGCGCCCGACCGCAATGCGACCCCCTCCGCCCGCAGCACCGCCTCGAGCGCGCCGAGCGTGATCAGCACCGCGTCGCGACGGCAATTGTAGCCCATGGTGCCGATCCGCCAGATCCGCCCCGCCAGGGGGCCGAACGAGCTGCCGATCTCGATCTCGAACTCGGTGCGCATGCGGGTCCTGACCCGCTCGCCGTTGACGCCGGACGGGATCTCGATCCCGACCACGTTGGCCATCTTGTTGGCCTGGTCGCCGAACAGGGTCAGGCCCATCGCCACCAGCCCGGCCGCCATCGCCTCGCCGTTGACGCGGTGCCGGGCGATCCTGGCGGGAAGCCCCTCCTCCACCACCAGGCGCGCGCATTCGCGGGCCGCATACAGCATGCTGCTGGCCTCGGTATGGTGGTTCAGGCGCCGCTCCGACCAGTAATCCATCAGCATCGCCAGATCGAAATAGTTCGACGCGATGCGGAGGCCGGAGGCCGGCCGGTCGCCGCCGCCGGCGATGCCGCGCTCGATGTGGCGCCGGCCGTCGATCCTGGCCGCCGCCCGCTCGGAGAGGGTGATCGGCGCGGAGCCGGACGGGCCGGCCAGGCATTTCTGCAGGCCGGCGGTGACGATGTCCGCGCCCCAGGCATCGACCGGCACATCCATGCCGCCCAGGGTCGCCGTCGCGTCGACATAGAGCAGCGCGCCGTGCCGCGCGCAGAGCCGGCCGAGCCCGGCGATCGGCTGCGCCATCGTGGTCGAGGTGTCGCCATAGACCGCCGCCACCACGCGCGGCCTGACCCGCGACACCGCCTGCTCGATCGACGATTCCTGGATCACCTGGCCCCATTCCGCCTCGACCACGGTGATCTCGGCGCCGCAGCGCTCGGCGATCTCGCGCAGCAGCAGCCCGAACCGCCCGGCGCTGAGGATGACGATCCGGTCGCCCGGTTCCAGCAGCGAGACCAGGGAGGCCTCGATCCCGGCGCGGGCGGTGCCGTCGATCAGGAAGGTCCAGCGGTTGCCGGTCTGGAACACCTGGCGATACAGCGCCATGGTCTCGTTCATGTAGCCGGTGAATTCCGGATCGAACTGTCCGAGCAATTGCGCCGACATCGCCCGCAGCACGCGCGGATGGGCGTTGATCGGCCCTGGGCCCATCAGCAGGCGGGCCGGCGGATCGATCTCGCCGAAGGCGGGGACGCGGTCGGTGGTCATGGAGACGGTCTCACGGCGGCGACGGGACCATCACACTAGCATCCGCCGTGCCGCTGTCCCGCCTGCGGTTGCACGAGACCGTTACGACGGACACAGTCCGCGGTGCAGCAGGAGATGCCGACGATGGACAGCGAAGCGACCCATGCGCACCACGCCCGCACACTGGACCGGCTCGCGGAAGCGGCGGTCAGGGTCGGGCTCAATCTGGCGCGGGGCCAGGAGCTGCTGATCACCGCGCCGCTGGACGCGTTGCCGCTGGTGCGCCGCATCACCGAGCATGCCTATCGCGCCGGCGCCTGCCTGGTCACCACCTTCTTCGCGGACGACGAGAGCAGGCTGGCCCGGTTCCTGTATGCTCCCGACGACAGCTTCGATCGCGCGCCGGAATGGCTCGCGGAGGGGATCGCCGCCGCGTTTCGCGGCAATGCCGCCCGCCTGGCGATCACCGGCGACAATCCGTCGCTGCTGGCCGCGCAGGATCCGGACAAGGTCTCGCGCGCCAGCCGGGCGCAATCGAAGGCGAACCGGCCGTCGCTGGAACTCATCACCAATTTCGCCATCAACTGGACCATCGTCGCCAGCGCCACCCCGGCCTGGGCGCGCACCGTGTTCCCGGACCTGCCGGAGGAGGAGGCGGTGGAGCGGCTGTGGTCGGCGATCTTCGCCGCCTCGCGGGTCGATGGCCCCGATCCGGTCGCGGCGTGGGCGCAGCATAACGCGACCCTGGCCGCACGCGGCCGTGCGCTCAACGACGCCGATTTCGCCGCGCTGCGCTTCCGCGGCCCTGGCACCGACCTGACGGTGGGGCTGGCCGACGGACATCTCTGGGCCGGCGGCGCCGAGCGGGCCGCCAACGGCATCGTCTGCAATCCGAACCTGCCGACCGAGGAGGTGTTCACCACCCCGCACCGGCTGCGGGTCGACGGCATCGTCCGCAGCACCAAGCCGCTCTCCTACCAGGGCACGCTGATCGAGGAGATCGCCGTCAGGTTCGAGGCGGGGCGAATCGTCGAGGCGCACGCGGCGCGTGGCGAGGCGGTGCTGGGCCGGGTGCTGGCGACCGACGAGGGTGCCGCGCGTCTCGGCGAGGTCGCGCTGGTGCCGCATTCCTCGCCGATCAGCCAGAGCGGGGTGCTGTTCCAGAACACGCTGTTCGACGAAAACGCCGCCAGCCACATCGCCCTGGGCCAGGCCTACACCAAGTGCCTGCGCGACACGGCCGGGCAGGACGGGGCATCGCTGTCAGAACGCGGCGCCAACACCAGCCTGATCCATATCGACTGGATGATCGGCTCTGGCGAAATCGACGTCGATGCGATCGCCAAGGACGGTGCGGTGGCGCCGCTGATGCGCGCAGGCGAGTGGTGCGTCAGGGAATGATCTTCTCCGCGCGCAGGGTCTCGAACAGATCGAAGAACGCTTCGTCGGTCGGCTGATAGTCCAGGAAGCCGAGCTTGCGGCTCTTGCTCATGTCGGTGACGACCTCGATCGGGCGGCCGAGATCGGCGTCGGTATGCCAGGGCGAGGCCACACGGGACAGGTCCGGCTCGGCCAGCCCGTGCCGGCCGGCGATCGCGCGCCAGATCGGGCCGTCCTCCGCCATCTGCCGCTCCAACGGCGAGACGGTCTCCGGAAACGGCGCCGGCTCCAGCCCGAACCAGCCGGCGATCCGCGCCCACATCCATTTCCAGCGGAAGATGTCGCCGTCGACCACGTTGAACGCCTCGTCGCGGGCCGTCGGCTCGGTCCCGGCCCACGCCAGGTGGCGCGCCAGCAGGCGGGCGTCGGTCATGTCGGTCAGACAATTCCACTGCATCGCCGAGCCGGGAAACACGAACGGCCGGCCGGTCTCGCGGCAGATGGTGGCGTAGGCGGCGAGCGTGGCGCCCATGTTCATCGCGTTGCCGAGCGCCAGCCCGATGATGGTGTGCGGCCGGTGCACGCTCCAGCCGAACCCGTCGCGGGCGGCGGCGGCGAACACCGCATCCTCCTGCGCATAGTAGAAATTCTCCACCGGCAGCCGGCC
>CAIMSN010000034.1 GCA_903844135.1 uncultured Rhodospirillales bacterium
CCTGCCGCCGGCGCCCCGGCGCCCGATGCCGCCGCACCCGCCACGCCGGCGCCGGACGCCGCCGCCGCGCTGCCGCCGGTCGCCACCGCCACGGTGTCCAACCCGTACGGCCTGGACGCGCTGTGGAAGGGCGGCGACTTCATCTCGCGCGGCGTGCTGATCATCCTCGTGATCATGTCGCTCGGCACCTGGTACATCATGATCACCAAGTATTTCGAGCAGGCCCGCCTGTTCGGCGCCGCCAAGTCGGCGTCGAAGGATTTCTGGACCAAGCCGAGCGTCGCCGAGGGCGCGCAGTCGCTCAAGACCAGCTCGCCGTTCCGCTACATCGCCGATACCGGCATCGCCGCCACCGAGCACCACGAGGGCACGCTCACCCAGAGCATCGACCTGAACGAGTGGGTGACGATGTCGATCCAGCGCGCGGTCGAGACCATCCAGTCGCGGCTGCAGGGCGGCCTGGCGTTCCTCGCCACCGTCGGCTCGACCGCGCCGTTCGTCGGCCTGTTCGGCACCGTCTGGGGCATCTATCACGCGCTGACCGCGATCGGCATCGCCGGACAGGCCTCGATCGACAAGGTCGCCGGCCCGGTCGGCGAGGCGCTGATCATGACCGCGATCGGCCTGGCCACCGCGGTTCCGGCGGTGCTCGGCTACAACTGGCTGGTCCGCCGCAACAAGGGCGCCATCGAGCGGGTGCGCAACTTCTCGTCCGACCTGCATTCGATCCTGCTCGGCGGCGTCCGCGTCGGCACCCAGACGCTTCCCTCCAACACCTCCGCGCCGATGACCACGACGGCCGGCGTGACGCGGGTCGCCTGATCCATGAGCATGAATGTCGGCTCGTCGGACGGGGACGAGGACGAGGTCGTCTCGGCCATCAACACCACGCCGCTGGTCGACGTGATGCTGGTGCTGCTGATCATCTTCCTCATCACCATCCCCGTGGTCACCCATACGGTGAAGGTGAACCTGCCGAAGGACGCCAACCAGGAGGCCCAGACCAAGCCGCAGAACGTGACCATCGCGGTCAACGAGGCGGGGACGATCTTCTGGGACTCCACGCCGCTGACCGGCACCAAGGACCTGCTCCATCGGCTGGAGGAGGTCGCGGTGAAGAAGCCGCAGCCGGAGGTGCAGATCCGCGGCGACGCGATGTCGCGCTACGAGAGCGTCGGCAAGGTGGTGTTCGCCTGCCAGCAGGCCGGCATCTCCAAGGTCGGCTTCATCACCCAGCCGCCGCCGCACGGCTAGACCGACCGGGCGGCGCGGGCACCCTCCCGCGCCGTCCCGACCCTTCCCTACCGTCAGCCCTGTCCGCCTGACGGCGCCGCCACCGACTTTAAGGCGGCGGCGCCCGGCCCGGACCAGCAGGAACCCTCGCCATGTCGATGAATGTCGGATCCGAAAGCTCTGCCAGCGGCGATCCGGAAGTGATGGTCGACGTCAACACCACGCCGCTGATCGACGTGATGCTGGTGCTGCTGATCATGCTGATCATCACCATCCCGATCCAGACCCATGCGGTGAAGCTGGATCTGCCGCAGGGCAACCCGCCGCCGCCGCCGGTGCCGCCGCAGGTGGTCACCATCGACGTCGACTTCGACGGCACCATCGCCTGGAACGGCGAGACCATTCCCAACGAGGCTTCGCTGATCTCGCATTTCGCCAGCGCCGCCGCCCTGCCGGATCAGCCGGAAATCCATCTCCGCCCGAACAAGCTGGCCAACTACAAGTATGTCGCGCACGTGCTCGCCGATGCCCAGCGCCTCGGCATGACCAAGCTCGGCATCGTCGGCAACGAACAGTTCATCGGACAGAATTGACACCATGACGCCACGCCTCCCGCACGCCGCCCTGCTCTGCCTCGCCACCGCCGCGATCGGCGTGGCGGCGACCCCGTCACGCGCCGATCCGCTGCGGCCGGCGGTCGGCAAGCCGCTGCAGAAGGCGCAGGCCGAGCTCCGCAAGCATGATTTCGCCGGCGCGATGCGCGACGTGAACGCCGCCGACGCGGTGTCCGGCAAGAGCGCCGACGAGAGCTACGTGATCGCGCAGATGCGAGCCGCGGTCGCGCAGTCCGCCGGCAACGAGCCGGAATCGATCGCCGCCGACGACGTGCTGATCGCCTCGCCGCGCACCAGCGCCGCGGAGAAGACCAGGCTGCTGATGGCCGAGGCCAGCCTCGCCTACAACGCGCACGACTATCCCCGCGCCGAGACCGCGATCGAGCGTTACTTCAAGGCCGGCGGCGCCGACCCCAGCATGCACACCATCCTGATCCAGTCGTACTATCTGCAGAAGGACTACCCCAACGCCGCCCGCGCGCAGCAGCGCCAGATCGCGCAGGAGGAGAAGGCCGGGCAGAAGCCGACCGAGAACCAGCTCGCTCTGCTGGCCTCGGTGCAGCAGCAATCCAAGGACATGGACGGCTTCAACGCCACCATGGTGAAGCTGGTGCAGTACTACCCCAAGCCGGACTACTGGGCGAACCTGGTGCACGGCCTGCTGACCAATCCGAACGTCTCCGAGCGTCTGGCGTACGACATCGACCGCATCCGCCTCGCGGTCGGGCTGCTGACCAGCACCTCGGACTACATGGACATGGCCGAGCTCGCCACCCAGCAGGGCCTGCCGATGCAGGGCCAGAAGGTGATGGCCGCCGGCTATGCCAGCGGCGCGCTCGGCAAGGATGCCGGCGCCGCGCGCGAGGCCAGGCTCAAGGCGCTGATCGACAAGACCGCCGCCCAGACCCGGGCCGATCTCGCCAAGACCGAGGCCTCGGCGCAGGCCTCCGCCAACGGCAACGAGCTGCTCACGGTCGGCTACAACTATGTCGATAGCGGCCAGGCGGCGCACGGGCTGGAGCTGATGAAGGCCGGCATCGCCAAGGGCGGCCTCGCCTCCAAGGATGACGCGATGCTGCGCCTCGGCCTGGCGCAGATGGATGCCGGGCAGAAGGCGGATGCGCTGCGCACGCTGAAATCGGTGCAGGGCACCGACGGCGCCGCCGAGCTGGCGCAGCTCTGGGTGCTGCAGATCGGCAAGCACTAGCGCCCCCGGATCCGTCCGGGACCGGCGCTTCCACACTTTGAAAAATGCCATGATGCGGGAATTGCTGCATCATGGCGCGCCATGTCAGACGTGACCCCTCCCGCCCGCATCCTCGTCGTCGAGGACGATCCCGGCATGCGCATGCTGATCCTGCGCGTGCTGCAATCCAGCGGCTTCGTGGTGCGCGGCGCCCAGGACGGCAACGAGATGTGGCAGGCGATCGACAGCGCGCCGTTCGATCTGGTGATCCTCGACGTCATGCTGCCCGGCGCCAACGGCCTCGATCTGTGCCGCACGCTGCGCACCCGCAGCCAGGTCCCGGTGATCATGGTCAGCGCCCGTGGCGAGGAGCTCGACCGGGTGCTGGGGCTGGAGCTCGGCGCCGACGACTACGTCGCCAAGCCGTTCGGCCAGAAGGAGCTGCTGGCCAGGGTCCGCGCGGTGCTGCGACGCGGCGGCGCCGGCCCGGCGAGCCAGCCGGCGAGTCCGCGCCGCGAGATGCTGAGGTTCGACGGCTGGAGCCTCGATCTGCGCCGGCGCGAGCTCAGCGACCCGGAGGGCGCCGCGGTCGAGCTGTCCGGCGCCGAGCACGACCTGCTCGCCAGCTTCCTGGAAAACCCGCAGCGGGTGATCGGCCGCGACCGTCTGCTGGAGCTGTCGCGCACCCGCCTGGGCGACGTGTCCGACCGCAGCGTCGATGTGCTGGTCAGCCGGCTGCGTCGCAAGCTCGGCTCGGATTCAGAGGCGCTGATCCGCACCGTGCGCGGGCTCGGCTACATCTTCGTCGCCGACGTCGAGCGCGTCTGATCGGCGCTGGCCGGCTCAGGCTGAGTCGCCTGCGCGGCGTCTGGCCGCACGGGCTGGTCGGCCGCGTCACGCTGGTGCTGCTGGCGGCGGTGCTGCTGGAATTCACCGGCAGCACCGTGTTCTACGAGCAGGCCGAGACCTATGCCGCCGACGATCTCCGGCTGATGCGCATGGCCGGCCAGCTCGCCGCCGACCTCCGGCTGCTCGACGCCACCCCGCCGGACCAGCGCGAACGGATCACCGCCCTGCTCTCCAGCCCGGATCTGCTGCTGTCCTGGCGCGCCGATCCGGGCGCCGGCGCGGCGGCCGAGCCGGCGCGCTTCCATGCGCTGCACCGCGCGATCGCCAGCCGCCTTGGTCTCGGCGACCGGCTGCGGCTCCAGAGCGCCGATCATGGCGACGTGACCGGCGCGGTGCGGCTGCAGGACCGCAGCCTGCTGCATTTCACCGCGCCGACCCTGCTGTCGCGGCACGGGGTCACGCGCGGCCTGCTGTCGGCCGCGGTGCTGGCAGGATGTGTGCTGCTGGCCGCGGTGATGCTGGTCCGCACGCTGAGCCTGCCGCTGCGCGAGCTGGCCGGGGTCGCGGATGCGATCGGCCGCGGCCCGCCGGTGCGGGTGGCGGAACGCGGGCCGCGCGAGGTGCGCCGCCTGTCGCGGGCGATGAACGCGATGCAGGCGCGCATCAACCGGCTGATCTCCGACCGTACCGAGGCGCTCGCCGCGGTGTCGCACGATCTGCGCACCCCGCTCGCACGGCTGCGGCTGCGCGCCGGCTTCCTCGACGATGCCGAGATCCAGGCGCAGATCGAGGGCGATCTCGACGAGATGGAGGCGATGGTCGGCTCGGTGCTGTCGTATCTGGCCGGCGAGGGCGACGTGGAGCGCAAGCGCACCGTCGACCTCGCCGCCATGCTGGGCACGCTGGTGGACGAGGCCAGCGATGCGGGGCACGTCGCGCGCTATGACGGGCCGGACCATTTGCCGCTGCGCCTGCGGCCGCTGGCGATGAAGCGCGTGTTCGCGAACCTGGTGTCCAATGCGCTGAACTATGCCGGCAACGTGCGGGTGCTGGTGCTGCGCGACGGCGAGACCGTGGTGATCCGGTTCGAGGATGACGGGCCGGGCATCCCGGAGGCGGAGCTGGAGCGGGTGATGACGCCGTTCTATCGAATCGAGGCGTCGCGCAGCCGCGCCACCGGCGGTCTCGGGCTCGGCCTGGCGATCGTGCAACGCGAGGTTGCACGCGAGAAGGGTCGCCTGACGCTCCGCAACCGCGTTCCGACCGGTCTGTGCGTCGAGATCGTGCTTGCCTGTATCAAGCAACAGGAAAACCTTAGCGAGTTGTAACAAAAGCGTTGCGTCATGGACACAGCAGTTCCGACAACGCCGCATGGCCGTGCACATTCTGACGCAAACCTGCCGCAATTCGGCAATGATCCCGCCACAGGTCGCAAGGACCCGTGCGAGGAGATGACGCGTTGCCCACGATACCCCGGTTGACCCTCAGACATGCCCTGCTCGGCGCAACGGCTTTGGCGATGTCCGCCACCGTCGCCGCCGCCCAGGTGCCGGCGAACACGGTGCCGTCCGGCATTCCGGCCAGCGCCGGCAACGCCACCACCCCGAACGCGACCGGCAACACCGCCGGCGCCGCGACGACCGGGAGCAACTCCGAAACCATCACGGTCCGCGCCCAGCGCCAGTTGCTGCGTGAGAAGAACTCGCCCAGCGCGGTCACGGAACTCGGCGCGGCGCAGATCCAGCAGACCGGCGTGCAGGGCAGCGTCGCCACGCTGTTGCGGTCCGCGCCGTCCGTGAACGTCTATCAGCAGGGTATCGGCAACAACGAGCCGGTCATTTCCATCCGCGGCGCGCGCGGCCTGGAAGTGGCGCAGACGCTCGACGGCGTGCCGATGCAGGATCTGCTCAGCGGCGGCAGCGGCAGCTACCTCCAGAACATCATCGGCGGCCGCTTCAACCTCGACCAGATCAGCGGCGTCTCGATCTATCCGGGCGTCGCCTATCCGGACAAGAGCACGTTCGGCACCATCGGCGGTACCGTCGCGTACTCGACGCTACGCCCCAGCAAGGAGGCCGGCACCGATCTGTTCGGCTCGGTCGGCTCGTTCGGTACCTTCAACGAGGGCTTCCAGGTCAATTCAGGACGTATGGACGGCATTCTCGGCAGCGGCGTCGATGCGCCGAGGATGATGCTGAACTACTCGAACATGCAGACCAAGGGTTTCATCGACTATACCCCGGCGCGCTACAACAACATGGAGTTCGCCTTCGATAAGCCCTACGACCAGGGCCTGTCGCTGTTCCAGGCAACCGTGCTGTATAATACCGGTAACGGCCTGATCACGCCCGAGCCAATTCCGCTGCCGTATCTGCAGCAGAACGGGCGCTTCAGCAATTATTCGCCGGATCAGGAATTCTCACGTCAGAACAACGACTATTTCAGTCTGATCCTAAAGAACGACACCTATATCAACGACTATCTGAGCGCCGGTATCACCGGCTTCTATCTCTACTCGGACAGCTATACGCAGAATTATGGCAATCCGAGCATCTTCGGGCCGAACGGACAGCCCGGGTCGGTGACGGTCGGCGGTGCCAGCCCGTTCAACCAGACGCCTGCCGGTTTCGGCGAGGAGGGAGAGTTCCAACCTGGAGGCGCGTACTACAGCCAGACGGCGTTCCCGTATGATTCGACTACGGCCTCCTGCCCGTCTGCGGTCGCGGCGCGTTATGCCGCCGTAGGATCCTCAAGTCCGTGCGGCCTGAATTCGATCTACAGCAAGGTTCACAACGACACCTACGGCTTCCAGCCGCGTATGATCATCACGCCTCCGAGCATCTGGGGCATCGACAACACGATCAAGATCGGCGGACTGCTTGCCAAGGAGACCCAGCCAGCGCTGGTTGCGTACGCGGGTACCGACTCCGAAATTCCGCATACTGCCGCGAACATGATCGGCGGTGCGTTCGGCGGTTACGACGGCGGCACCCAGAGGACGATCTACCAGGGATACGCCGACGACAAGATCGATCTTCTGCAGAACACGCTTCATCTGACGCCGGGCGTGACTCTCCAGGGGACGGATTCGAGCCTGGTTGGAAGCGAGGTTCTGAACGGCACCCCGACCGCTGCGGTACTTGCCAGCGCCTATTGCCAGGCCGGCAATCCTTGCAACTACGGTCCGTATAAGGCGCACAAGTGGGATCGTGAGTGGCTTCCGTTCATGAACGTGGCCTACGACCTCGATCGCGTTCTGCCGGCCGCAAAAGGCCTGACGCTGTACGCGAGTTACGCCACCTCGGCGCTGTTCGCGCCCACCACGGATTTCGGGCCGAATGCGGCAGGTTCCGGTCCGCCGGGCGCCTCGGTGGTTCACATGTACGAGACCGGCATCAAATATAACCGTCGCAACCTCTCTTTGACGCTGGACTATTTCTATCAGCACGTCGAACGCGATTTCGGTTTCTTCCAGTACCAGTCAGGGCCGCTGCAAGGCGTCGAGGTCTACTCCAACCTCGGGCAGCGTGAGTCGAAAGGCTTCGAGGCGTCGGCGATCTACCAGGTAACGCCGAGCTGGCAGCTGTTCGGCAATGTCTCCTATACACTCGACAAATATCTCGCGACCACGCTGGCATCGGTCACCGTGCAGGAGGACCAGTTCGGCCTGGCGATCCGCGGCGCGCCGGTCAGCGGCGTGCCGGACTGGCTGTCCACCTTCGGCGTCGCCTACGATCATCACAGCGTCGCCCTGCCGGACGACGAGTTCAGCGCGCGCTTCGAAGGCCAATACACCGGCAAGCAGGCGACGACTTACGACGTCACGGGCCTGACCAACATCGGCGCGATCGCCGGCGTCCCGCCATTCGGCACCTACGGCTACTACAACGCCACCGCGGGTCAGACCGTCTATGACCCGAATGGCGGCAACCCGGCCTACGTCGTGTTCAACCTCGACCTGAACTACAAGATGCCGATCCGCAATTTCGGGCCGCTGCATTCGCTCGATTTTGACCTAAACGTTCTTAACATTTTCAACGAGAAATACTTCCAGTATCTCTACAAGCAGATCTCCCCGACCTCTTGCGGTAACTTCACCAGCGGACCGTTCAAGGGACAGCAGATCAGCAACTATGGCTGCACCGCGTCCTTCGCCGATGGCCTGCCCGGCGAGCCGGCGGCGATCACCTTCACCCTGCGCGCCCACTTCTAGGCAACGCTTCCAAGACGGCGTGCGGCGGCAAACTCGCCG
>CAIMSN010000035.1 GCA_903844135.1 uncultured Rhodospirillales bacterium
CGGGTCGCCCGCGGTCGGCCGCAGCACCTCGCCATGATAGTTCGTCGGGATGCCGCCCATGTTGTAGTGCACGGTCGGCAGCACCGGGACCGGTTCCTTGGTCACGTCGATGCCGGCGAACACGCGCGCGGTCTCGGAGATGCCCGGCAGCCGCTCATGCAGCAGGTCGGCGCCGATATGCTCCAGATGCATCAGGATGTGATCCTTGTTCGGACCACAGCCACGGCCTTCGTTGATCTCGATGGTCATCGAGCGCGACACCACGTCGCGCGACGCCAGGTCCTTGGCGGTCGGCGCGTAGCGCTCCATGAAGCGCTCGCCCTCGGAATTGGTCAGGTAGCCGCCCTCGCCGCGGCAGCCCTCGGTCAGCAGGCAGCCGGCCGGGAAGATGCCGGTCGGGTGGAACTGCACGAACTCCATGTCCTGGGTCGGGATTCCGGCCCGCATCGCCATGCCGCCGCCATCGCCGGTGCAGGTATGCGCCGAGGTGCAGCTCATGTAGGCGCGCCCGTAGCCGCCGGTGGCCAGCACCACCTTGTTGGCGCGGAACCGGTGCATGGTGCCGTCTTCCAGGCACCAGGCCATCACCCCGCGGCAGGCGCCGTCCTCGTCCATGATCAGGTCGAGCGCGAAATACTCGACGAAGAACTCGGCGTTGTGCTTGAGGCTCTGCTGATAGAGCGTGTGCAGGATCGCATGGCCGGTGCGGTCCGCGGCGGCGCAGGCGCGCGGCACCGGCGCCTTGCCGTAGTCGGACATGTGGCCGCCGAACGGGCGCTGATAGATCCGTCCATCCTCGGTGCGCGAGAACGGCACGCCGAAATGCTCCAGCTCCTGGATCGCCGGCACCGCCTCGCGGCACATATATTCGATCGCGTCCTGGTCGCCGAGCCAGTCCGACCCCTTCACGGTGTCGTACATGTGCCAGCGCCAGTTATCCTCGGCCATGTTGCCGAGCGCCGCGCCGATGCCGCCCTGCGCCGCGACCGTGTGCGAGCGGGTCGGGAACACCTTGGTGACGCAGGCGGTTTTCAGCCCGGCCGCGACCATCCCCAGCGTGGCGCGGAGGCCGGAGCCTCCCGCACCGACCACGACGACGTCGTAGGCGTGATCGATGATCGTGTAGGCGCCGGTGGAAGGCTGCGTGATCGCGTTCATCTTGTCTCGCTCACTGTCTCGTCGGTGGTCAGGCGGCGGGAGCCCAGAACGCCATCTTCAGGATCGCCACGATCGCGAACAGCGCCAGCAGCAGGGCGGCGCCCTTGTTGATCAGCGTCGCCGCCAGATGCGCGCGCTTGTCGTGCACGTAGTCGTCGAGGACCACCTGAAGACCGAGCTGCATGTGGTGGAAGGTGAGGATCACCAACGCCAGCAGCAAGACCGTATTCACCGGTCGACCGGCCCAACGCACCATCACGATTTGCGGCACGCCGAGCAGGCCCAGCACCGAGATCACGAACCAGAGGGTCAGCGGGATCAGCGCGATCGCGGTGACCCGCTCGATCCACCAATGCTCGACGCCGGACTTGCCGGCACCCAGCCCGCGCACCCGGCCGAGCTGGGAGCGCATGATCTCGACCTGCGGCTTCACGGTCGCCATCCGATCAGTGCCCCACCGACGGCGCGGCCAAGACCGGCGTATGGCTCCACAGGCTCAGGCCGATGCCGAAGATCAGCGCCGTCGCCAGCAGCGTCACCACCACCGCGATCGGGCCCGCCTTGTTGAACGACGCCTTGGCGAAGCCGTAGCCGGCGTCCCAGGCCAGGTGCCGCAGGCCGGCGACGAAATGATACACCAGCGCCAGGGTCCAGCCGAACAGCACCAGCAATCCGAGCGGGTTGCCCACCCAGCGCTGCACGGTGTCGAACGCGGCAGGCCCGCTGGCCGCCGCGACCAGCCACCAGACCAGCAGCAGCGTGCCGAGCGAGGCGGCGACCCCGGCGATCCGGTTGGCGATCGACAGGAACATCGAAAGCTGGAACCGATAGATCTGGAGATGCGGCGACATCGGGCGACGCACGAGCGTCCCGTCGGTGCGTTGCGCCACGAACAGCGCGTCACGGACATCCTTCATGGGGGCGGCGCTGGCTTCCCTGAGTGCGGCGCCGGAACATCCGCGCCCCTGAACGGCTCAGGTCCTACGCTGGCCTGACTGGTCGGTCAACGCGATGACTGTGCAGTGCACAATTTTGCCTGGCTCAAGCCGGCGTCCACCCGAACAGGCCGGTTTCCGGATCCCGCCGCACCGATCCGCCGGCCTCCGCGCGCAGCAGCCAGGCCTCGGTCTGCGCCCGGGTCAGCCCCATCACCGCGGCGATCCGCACCACCCCCAGCGGCCCGTGCGCGAGCAGCGTCTCCAGCCTGGTCTCGAACAGCGCGTAGAAGGCCTGATCCTGGGTGAAGGCCGGGAGCGCGTCGTTTTTCTCGCCGCCGGCGACAAGGCGGAGATGCGACACGCCCGGGCCGAACCCTGCCTGGTCTTCGGCGAATCCCTGCCGCTGCCTCCAGCGCGGATCCCGGCCGGGCTCCGAGGCGGCCTGCGCGCGGGTGCGCTTCGTCGCCGGGCTGGGCAGCGGACGCAGCAGCTCGGCCGGCGCGATCGGCCCCGGCGGCAGCAGGTTCGCGCCGGCCCGTACCAGACCAGCGGAGTCGCCGTCCGCGCACCATACCGGCAGCCACTCGCGGTCGATCGCCACCACCGCGCCCGGCCAGGCCGGATCGCCGCGCCGCAGCCCCAGCAGCAGCGCCGCGTCGGCCAGGCCGTAGCGACAGGCCTCGATCCTGGCACGGTCGCCTGGCCTGCTCCCGACCCCTGGTGGCGCCAGCCCGAGCCGCGCGCCGGCGGACATCCAGGGTTCCTCGAGGCCGCCCTGCTGGTCGAGCAGGATCACCGGACCGGTGGTGGCGGTCGCGGGCGGTCGGTCCAGGATCGCCGTCGTCCCCGCCGCGCCGAGCGCGTCCAGCGCGCCGGCGACCCGGTCCGGCGCGGCTTCCGCGCCGGCGACCAGGGCGATGCCGCC
>CAIMSN010000036.1 GCA_903844135.1 uncultured Rhodospirillales bacterium
CGCGGTGCCGGCGTCGGTATCGGCCAGGACGAACAGGCTGAGACGATCGAAATTGCCGCTGCCGCACGGGATCTGCCAGAGCTGCAGGTGCGCCGACAGGGCGTAGCCGGACACGCCGCCATCGGGACCTTCGGAGGACTGCGTCAGGCAGCTCCTGGTCGCTGCCAGCGATGTCACCGCGGCGGGCGGTGCCGTGGCCGGGAGCGGACGCGGCGTCGAGCCGGCCGCGACCAGGGGCGCCACCGAGGGAAGCGGCATGTGGCGCCGGGCCCGAACGGTCCAGTCCAGCACCGGGGCGGCGCCGGCCAGGCGGATGATGGCCAACGGCGTCGCGCGCGCCGGGGAACGCGCCGACGGCAGCGTCACGGCGAGCCTGCCGCCGGCGGCGAGCATCGGCAGCAGCGCCTGCAGTGCCGCCTCGTCGAGCCGCACGCGAACCTGTCCGGCCTCGGCCTCCGGGCCGGGATGCAGAGTCAGCGCGGCGGGACGGCGGTCGGCCTGGAGCCGCACCGGCTGGCCGTGCAGCGGACGCGGCGGCCGCAGGAGCAGCGTGCCGGAGGCGGCGCGCCCATGCGGCTCGGACAGGATCAGGGTCGCGGTATCGTCGTCGGAGAAGCCGAAGATCGCGCAGTCGAGCAGGTTGTCGCAGACCCCGAGCCAGCTTCCGGCGCGATGCGATACCGGATCGTCCGCGGCGCGCGCCGGCCTGGCGAGCGCTGCCAGCCAGACCGACAGGCACGCGCCGAGCACGGCCGGGAAAGACCGAGACAGGATCGGCTGGAAACGTCGGACGATCCTGCTCATCGCCCGCACTGTCCCAAAGAATCGCCCCGCTGGCGAGCCGCGCAGGACGAAACCTCCGGAGCGTCAGATCAATCCCTGACATCCAAGCCTGGCTGAAAACGCGTCCTGGCGAGTCAGAGGCGGCGCGACCGCGTCGCCGGCCACGGGTGATCGGCGAGCACCGGAGCGGAGCGGCCTGGATGGCCGCGAGCACCGGAGCGGAGCGGCCTGGATGGCCGCGAGCACCGAAGCGCAGCCGATCGCCCGTGGATGACCGCCAGGGCGCGTTCTCAGCCAGGCGCTCAGGTGATGGTGCGGAGGAGCCAGTAGAGCGTTCCCGCCAGGGTGATGGCGACCGGCAGGGTGAGGATCCAGGCGAAGGCGAGATTGCGCAGCGTGCGCGTCTGCAGTCCGGAGCCGTTGGCGGCCATGGCCCCGGCGACGCCGCTGGACAGGATGTGGGTGGTCGAGACCGGCAGCCCGTACACCTCGGCCAGGCCGATGGTGGCCATTGCGGTCAGCTCGGCGGCGGCGCCCTGGCCATAGGTCATGTGGGTCTTGCCGATCTTTTCGCCGACGGTGACGACGATGCGCTTCCAGCCGACCATGGTGCCGAGCCCGAGCGCCACCGCGACCGAGACCTTCACCCAGGTCGGGATGTAGCGCGTGCCGTGGTTCAGCGCGCCGGCATAGGTCTTGAGGGCGGCGGTCTCCGGGCTGGAGAATGTCGCGCCGTTGGCCGGGAGCAGGCGGACCGCCTCGGCCGTGAGATACATGTCGTTGCGCACGTTGCCGACCGCTTCGGCAGGCACGCGGCGGATCGCGCCGTAGTCGCTGATCTGCTTGGCGATATCGGTGGAGAGCGACGACAGCGCGGCATAGACCTGCGGCGCGTTGAGCGCATGGGTCTTGAGCGCGTCGGAGACGATTCCGCGCGCCTGGGCCGGCGCGACCGCGCCGGCGCCGTCGGCATGGGCGGCGAAGATGGTCGCCGCCTGCTGGCTGGTGTGGACGAAGGCGGGCGTGGCGCTTTCCGGGATGGCGCGGTTGAGCGCGAAGGCGGTGGGCGCGGCGCCGATCAGGATCAGCATGATCAGGCCCATGCCCTTCTGGCCGTCATTGCCGCCATGGGAGAAGGACACGCCGGTGCAGGTCAGCATCAGCAGGCCGCGGATCCAGAGCGGCGGCGGCGCCTCTCCCTTGGGCGCGGTCCAGAGCTCGGGGCGGCGGATCAGCGCCTTGCCCAGGAGCAGCAATGCGCCGGCGCAGACGAAGCCGATCAGCGGGCTGAACAGCAGGGCTTCCAGCACCTTGATCGCCTGCGCCCACTGCACGCCCGAGCTGGCCACGCCGGGCGGGGTCATCAACTGGTTGGCGACGCCGACGCCGAGGATCGACCCGATCAGCGCATGCGACGAGGAGTTCGGGATGCCGGCCGCCCAGGTGGCGAGGTTCCAGGCGATCGCCGCCAGCAGCAGGGCGAAGATCATGCAGGTGCCGGCGGACGAGCCGGAGTTCAGGATCAGGTCGATCGGCAGCAGGGTGATGATCGAGTAGGCGACCGCGCCGCTCGAGGTCAGCACGCCGAGGAAGTTGAACAGGCCGGACCAGACCACGGCCAGGCCGGGCGCCAGGGTGCGGGTGTAGATGACCGTCGCGACCGCGTTGGCGGTGTCGTGGAAGCCGTTGACGAACTCGAAGCCGAGCGCCACCAGCAGCGCCACGCCGAGCAGCACCAGGGTGCCGATCGCCAGCGGCGCGGTATGGGTCTCGCTCATGTCGGAGAGCAGGCCGTAGAGGGCGTATCCCAGCCCCCCGACCAGCAGGACGATGAACAGAAGCGCGGTCGGCAGCCCATTGCGCGTCGCGGAAACGGGGCTGGAGGCCGGGGCGGACCCGGTCATGACGGTGTCTGACATGAGCGGGAGCCTATCCCGAACGGGGCTCTCCTGAATCATGACCGTTGCATGAACGCCGGTTAAGATCGCGTTGCGTCGGTCTCCGCCAGCAACGCCGTGGCGGTGGGGCGGTCCGTCACCAGGCTGGTGATGAAGCCGCCGGCCAGCAAGGCGCGCAGCGGCGCCACCTTGTCCGGCCCGCCGGCAACGCAGATGCGGTCCGGCACCGCACGGATCTCGTCGATGGTCATGCCGATCATGCGATCGTCCAGCGCCCCGGTGACGGCGTTGCCGGCCCGGTCGACGAAGCGTCCGGCCAGCACCGCCACCGCGCCGCGGGCGATATAGGGTCTGGCCTCGTCCTCGGTCAGGAAACCGGTCTCGAACGCGGTGCTCGACGTGGCGACGCTGCCGACCCCGAACACCAGATGGTCGCAGGCCGAGATCAGCGCGAACTGCTGGACCAGGGAGGGCTCTGCCATCAGCATGCGCTTGACGTCGGGATGCGAGACGATCCCCGGCGCGTGCAGATGCACGCAGCGCGCGCCGATCCGGTTGGCGATGTTCGACGCGCAGAGCTCGGCGGAGAAGCGGTAGGTGCCGATGGCGCTGCCGGTGACCTGGACCACGGAGACGCCGGGCAGGATCGTCGGTGGCAGCGCCTGCGACACCGCGAGCACGGTACGGCCCCAGGAGACGCCGAGAATGTCGTCCGGCTGCAGCCGTTCGGCGAGCAGGCGCGCGCCGGCCTGCCCGAGGCGCGCGAAGCCGGCCCCGGCCTCGCGGTCGGAATCTGCCTCACCACCAGGCGCGCCTGCCGGATCATGCCCTGGCGCGCCTGCCGGCACATGCCCTGGCGCGCCTGCCGGCACACGCCCTGGCGCGCCTGCCGGCACGACCAGACACGTCTCGATGCCGAAGCGGTCGCGGATCCGCCGGGCCTCGCCGACCGACTGCAGATAGCGGTTGTCGATGGCGATCCGCACCACGCCCTGCTGGCGCGCGCTGCGCAGCAGCGCGTTCACGCTGGCGCGCGAGATGCCGATCTCGCGCGCCACCGCCTCCTGGGTCAGATCCTCCTCGTAATAGAGCCACGCGGCCCAGATCATCGCGTCGTGGTCGAACTCGGCGGGAATGGCCGGCGCGCCCTGCCGTGATGCGGTTCTCGATTTCGGCATGGTCCTGATCCCGGCCCTGATCCCGGCCTTCTAGCTTTCTTCAGACGCCGTTGACATTTGTAAGCGCCCGGCAATACTGACGATCATCGCTGCCGCACACGGTGGTGTCCAACCGCTGCGCCGAGGATGCATGGACAATCTCTGGTCCGAGGACGACGCCGCGCGCCTGGTCGCGCATTATGCGGCGGAGGGCGTCGATCCGGATCTGGCGCTGCGCACCTATTCGTCCCGGCTGCTGGGCGGGGTTCCCCGGCTGGTGATGCATGGCGGCGGCAACACCTCGGTCAAGATCACCGTGACCGACCTGTTCGGCGAGCCGGTCAGGGTGCTGTGCGTGAAGGGCAGCGGACGCGATCTCGGCAGCATCGAGCCCGACGGCCACCCCGCCGTGCGTCTGGAGCCGCTGGCGCGCTATCGCCGCCTGGACACCCTGTCCGACGAGGACATGGTGAATGCGCAGCGGCAGAACCTGCTCGACACCCAGGCGCCGAACCCGTCGGTGGAGACGCTGCTGCACGCCTACCTGCCGCACCGCTTCATCGACCATACCCATTCGGTGACCGCGACGGCGATCGCGGCGCTGCCGAACCTGGAATCGGTGTGCCGCGAGATCTATGGCGATCGCGTCGCCTGCGTGCCCTACATCATGCCCGGCTTCGCGCTGGCCAAGCTGGCGGCCGACATCTACGAGGCCAACCCGGCGATCGAGGGGCTGATCCTGGCCAAGCACGGCATCTTCACCTTCGGCGACACCGCGCGCCGCTCCTATGACCTGATGATCGAGATGGTCACGATGGCGGAGGAGCATATCGCGCGGCACGCACGCCCCACTCCGGCCTTCGCGCCGATCGGCCTGCCGGAGCGGATCATGCCGGCCGCGACGGCGCTGCCGATCCTGCGCGGCCTGCTCGGCCGAGCCTCGGCGGGACGCGCGCCGACGCGCTGGGTGCTGTCGCCGCGCAGCAGCGCGCGGATCAGGCGGTTCGTCGATGGTGCCGGGCTGGCCGACTACGCGCGACGTGGCGTGGCGACGCCGGAACAGGTGATCCGGATCAAGGCGCAGCCATGCCTGCTGCCGGCGCCGGACGCCGATCGCGCCGACCAGTGGCGAGTCGCGGCGCAGGACGCCATCGCCGCGTTCGTGGCAGAGTACGACGCCTATTTCGCCCGGCAGAACGCCAGGACCGGCGGCGGCAAACGGCAGCTCGACCCGCTGCCGCGCCTGCTCGCGGTGCCCGGCCTGGGCATCGTCGGCGTCGGCAGCAGCGCCGCCGCCGCCGAGATCGCCGCCGATATCGGCGAGGCCTGGATCGATGCGGTGCTCGACGCCGAGGCGATCGGCAGGTTCGAATCGATCGGCGAGGACGATCATTTCGACATGGAATACTGGTCGCTGGAGCAGGCCAAGCTGGGCAAGGGTATGGAGAAGCCGCTCGCCCGCCATGTGGTCGCGATCACCGGCGGCGCCGGCGCGATCGGGGCGGCCACCGCCAGGGCGTTCGCTGCGATGGGCGCGGACGTGGCGATCCTCGATCTCGACCATGACCAGGCCGGCTCCGTCGCGACGTCGATCGGGCCGCGCGCGCTGGCGATCGGCTGCGACGTGACCGATGCGGCCTCGGTCGGCCGGGCGTTCGATGCCGTCTGCGCGCGCTTCGGCGGCGTCGACATCGTCGTCTCGAACGCCGGAGCCGCGCATGGCGGCGCGATGGCCGACCTGCCGGACCGGGTGCTGCGCGCGGGTTTCGAGCTGAATTTCTTCGCCCACCAGAGCGTGGCGCAGAATGCGGTGCGGGTGTTGCGGACGCAGGGCTTCGGCGGCGCGCTGCTGTTCAACGTCTCCAAGCAGGCGGTCAATCCCGGCGACGCGTTCGGCGCCTACGGCACGCCGAAAGCGGCGCTGCTGGCGCTGGTCCGGCAATATGCGCTGGAGCATGGACGCGACGGGATACGCGCCAATGCGGTCAATGCCGACCGCATCCGGTCCGGCCTGCTGTCGGACTCGATGATCGCCGAGCGGGCGGCGGCGCGGAATCTGAGCGAGGATGCCTATCTGCAGGGCAATCTGCTCGGCCAGGAGGTGCGGGCGGAGGATGTCGCTCAGGCCTTCGTCGGCGCCGCCCTGCTGGAGCGCAGCACCGGCAACGTGACGACGGTCGATGGCGGCAACGTCGCCGCGATGATGCGATAGCGATCCAGAACCCGAAGCGAAAGCATGCCGCCATGAGCAGGTCCTTTTTTGAAACCGCCTACGATCTGACCGGCCGGGTCGCGATCGTCACCGGAGGTGCCGCCGGAATCGGCCTGTCGATCGCCCAGGCGCTGGCGGAACGCGGCGCCACCCTCTGCCTGATCGACAAGGCGGAGACGGTGGAGGCGGTGGCAACCGCCCTGCCCGGCGCCGCGCATCGCGGTTTCGCGCTGGACCTGCTGAATGCCGACCTGCTGGACGACACCGTCGAGCAGATCGTGAAAACCTTCGGCAAGATCGACATTCTCGTCAACAACGCCGGAATCGTCAGGCTGGACAAGGCTGAGTCGGTTCCGCGCGCCGACTGGGACCTGACGCTCGCGGTCAACCTCACCGCGCCGTTCCTGATGGCGCAGGCGGTCGGCCGGCGCATGCTGGCGGCCGGATCGGGGCGGATCATCAACATCGCGTCGCAGGCGGCGATCGTCGCCCTGGACGCCCATGTCTCCTACAGCGTCGCCAAGGCCGGCATCGTCAGCATGACCAAGATCCTGGCGCTGGAATGGGGTCCGCGCGGCATCAACACCAACGCCATCAGCCCGACCGTGGTGGAGACCGAGCTCGGCCGCCAGGCTTGGGCCGGACAGAAGGGCGTCGACTTCAAGAAGAAGATCCCGACCGGGCGGTTCGCGCAGCCGGACGAGATCGCCCAGGCGGTGCTGTTCCTGGCCAGCGGCGCGTCGGCGATGATCAATGGCGAGAACCTGGTCGTCGATGGCGGGTACACCATCCAGTAGCACCGACAAAACTCAGGACGAGCCGGCGCCAAGCCGGCCATGGACGATGACGGGGAGAGGGACATGTCTGGACCGGGCAAGAGTTTCCGCTACGACGTGAGCGCGATCGGCCTGTACTGCATCGACGTGCAGGGGCGTCCGGTGACGCGGATCCCGGACGGCGGCAACGCCGACTTCATCGAGCAGATCAGGCTGACCGTGGCCGGCACCGCCGGCGGCACCATCATCGATTGCGCCAAGCTCGGCCTGCACGCGCTGGCGGTCGGCGCCGTCGGCGAGGACGAGAAGGGCCGTTTCGTGCTGTCGACGCTGGAAGGATTCGGCGTCGACACCCATGCCATGCAGCGCCATGAGGGCGTGCATACGGCGGCCTCGATCCTAGCGGTGCGGCCGAACGGCGAGCGGCCCTGCCTGCATGTCCGCGGCGCGTCCGACGTGCTGCTGATCGAGCCGGACGCCTATCCCGAGGTGCTGGACGCGACCTTCGTGCATATGGGCGGCAACGGCCTGCTCGGCCGGATGGATGGCGAGCCGACCCGCGCGCTGCTGCACGCGGCAAAGGCGGCAGGCTGCATCACCACCTTCGACCTGATCTTCGCCACCGCGCCGCTGATGGACAAGCTCTCGGCGGCGATGGCGCATGTCGACTACTTCATCCCCAGCATCGAGGAAGCCACCGCGTTGTGCGGACGCAGCGACCCGCGCGATGCCGCCCGATATTTCCACGATCTGGGCGTCACCACCTGCCTGCTGACGATGGGCGGCGACGGCTGCTACGTCTCCTCGCCGGACGGCGCCTTCTCGCTGCCGGCGCATGACATCGCGGTGGTCGACACCACCGGCTGCGGCGACGCGTTCAGCGGCGGGCTGATCGCCGCCCTGCATCGCGGCTGGGATCTCGAGCGCGCCGCACGGTTCGCCACCACCTGCGGCGCCCTGGTGGCCGGCGGGCTGGGATCGGATGCCGGGATCGTCGATTTCGACTCCACCGTCGCGGCGATGGAGACGATCCCGACCAAGCCCCGCATGTCCCTGTGAGCGGCGGCGTGCCCCGCACCGCGATCCGGCTGGTGATCAGCGACGTCGACGGTACCATCGTCGACGAGGCGCGCCGGCTGACCATGCCGACGATCGAGGCGGCGGCGCGCCTCAAGGACGCCGGCATCGCCCTGGCGCTGGTCAGCGCGCGGCCGCCGGCGGCGCTTCGGGACATCGTCGCCACGCTCGGGCTCGAGACGCCGCGCGCCGGATTCAACGGCGCGATCGTCGAGACGGCGAATGGCGAGGTGGCATCGGAACTGCTGATCGATGCCGACACCACCAGGCACGCCACCCGGCGGCTGGAGGAGATGGGCCTCGACGTCTGGATCTTCTCGCACGCGCGCTGGTACCTGACCAATCCGGACGCGCACTACATCGCCAGCGAGACGCGGTCCATCTCGGCGCAGTTCGAACAGGTGCCGAGCTTCGAGCCGTATCTGTCGCAGGCGCACAAGATCATCGGCGCGTCGCGCGACACGGCGCTGGTGGCGCGCATGGCGGCGGAGCTGCAGGAGTCGCTCGGCGCCAGGGCGTCGGTGACGCGCAGCCAGGACTACTATGTCGAGCTGACCCACACGCTGGCGGACAAGGGACGCGCGACCGAGGCGGTCGCGGCGCAGTTGGGCATTCCCCTCGATGCGACCTTGTGCATCGGCGACATGCACAACGACCTGGCGATGTTCCGGGTCGCCGGCCGCTCGGTGGCGATGGGCAACGCGCCCGAGGACGTCAGGCGCGAAGCGGACTACGTGGTCGCCGACAACGAGCATGACGGCTGGGCGGAGATGGTCGAGCGGCTGCTGACCGGCGGTCTCGAAGGATAGTCAGCCGGCCAGGGCCGCCTTCTCGGCCTCGGGAGCGGCGAGGTATTTGGCGTATTCCTTCGGCACCACATGCCAGAATTTCGGCAGCGCCTTGTTCCATTCGTGCAGCAGCAGGGCGGCGAATCGGCTGCTGGTCTCCTTGGCGTGGGTCTCGATCAGGCGCAGCAGCTCGTCGTGCCAGCGCGCGTCGGTGACGCGCGACCAGGTCAGAGTGTCCGGGTTGGCGCGGATCTCGAAATCGCCTTCGCTGTCGTAGACGAACGCCATGCCGCCGGTGAAACCGGCACCGAAATTGTCGCCGACCGGACCGAGCACCACGACGGTACCGCCGGTCATGTATTCGCAGCCGTTCGAGCCGCAGCCCTCGACCACGGCGACCGCGCCGGAGTTGCGCACCGCGAAGCGCTCACCTGCCTGCCCGGCCGCATACAACGCCCCGGAGGTGGCGCCATACAGCACGGTGTTGCCGATGATGGCGTTGTGGTTGCTGATGAGTTGCGACGAGGGCGGCTGGCGCACGACGATGGTGGCACCGGACAGGCCCTTGCCGACATAGTCGTTGGCGTCGCCGATCACCTCGAGCTTGAGGCCCTTGACCGCGAAGGCGCCGAGCGACTGACCGGCCGAACCGCGCAACCGCACCGTGAGATGTCCGTGCGCCAGACTGTCCTGGCCGAAGCGGCGCACGATGCGCGACGAGATCTTGGTGCCGATCGCACGGTGCGTGTTCTGCACGTTGTAGTGCAACTGCATCTTCTCGCCGTGCTCGAACAGCGGCCTGGCGTCGGCGATCATCTGCGCGTCGAGGGTCTCGGGCACCTCGTTGCGGCCCTCCCGGGTGCAGTAGCGGGCGTGCGGTCCGGGGTCGGCCTGGGCCAGCAGCGGGTTGAGGTCGAGATCGTCTAGATAGGCGGCGCCGCGGCTGACCTGATGCAGCAGGTCGGTGCGGCCGATGATCTCGTTCAGCGTGCGCACGCCGAGCGAGGCGAGAATGTTCCTGACGTCCTCGGCGATGAAGGAGAACAGGTTGATCACCTTCTCCGGGCTGCCGTCGAACTTCTCGCGCAGCGCCTCGTCCTGGGTGCAGACCCCGACCGGGCAGGTGTTGGAGTGGCACTGCCGCACCATGATGCAGCCCATCGCCACCAGGCTGGCGGTGCCGATGCCGAACTCCTCGGCGCCGAGCATGGCGGCGATGACGACGTCGCGGCCGGTCTTGAGGCCGCCGTCGGTGCGCAGCTTCACACGATGCCGCAGACGGTTGAGCATCAGCACCTGATGCGCCTCGGCAAGGCCCATCTCCCAGGGCAGGCCGGCATATTTCACCGAGGTCTGCGGGCTGGCGCCGGTGCCGCCGGAATGGCCGGAGATCAGGATGCAGTCGGCCTTGGCCTTGGCGACGCCGGCGGCGATGGTGCCGATGCCGGAGCGCGCCACCAGCTTGACGGTGACGGTGGCGTCCGGGTTGATCTGCTTGAGATCGTAGATGAGCTGGGCGAGATCCTCGATCGAGTAGATGTCGTGGTGCGGCGGCGGCGAGATCAGCGTCACGCCGGGCGTGGCATGACGCAGCTTGGCGATCAGGCCGGTGACCTTGAAGCCGGGAAGCTGGCCGCCCTCGCCCGGCTTGGCGCCCTGCGCCATCTTGATCTCGATCTCGCGGCAGTCGTTGAGATACTGCGCGGTGACCCCGAACCGGCCCGAGGCGATCTGCTTGATCGCCGACGAGGCGTTGTCGCCGTTGGGACGCGGCCTGGAGCGCGCCGGGTCCTCGCCGCCCTCGCCGGAATCCGACTTGGCGCCGATGCGGTTCATCGCGATCGACAGTGTCTCATGGGCTTCCGGGCTGAGCGCGCCGAGCGAGATGCCGGGTGCGAGCAGGCGCTTGCGGATCTCGGTGATGCTCTCGACATCCTCGACCGGGATCGCGGTGCGGCCGCCGCGGAAATCGAGCAGGTCGCGCAGCGCCACCGGCGGCTGGCGACGCACCGCGTCGGCGTAGCGCCGGTAGGTGGTGAAGCTGTCGTTGGCGCACGCGCTCTGCAGGGTGTGGATCAGCCCGCCATCGAACGCGTGCACCTCGCCGCTGCGGCGAAGCTTGTAGAGCCCGCCGACCGGTAGGGCGATCGCGTCGTCGCTCCACGCCTTCTCGTGGAAGCCGAGCACGTTGCGCGCCAGGCCCGACAGGCCGATGCCGGAGATGCGCGACTGCATCCCGGGGAAGAACTCGGCGACCAGGGCGCGGGACAGGCCGATCGCCTCGAAATTATAGCCGCCACGATACGAGGCGATCACGGAGATGCCCATCTTGGACATGATCTTCAGCAGGCCCTTGTCGACCGCCTTGCGGTAGTGCTCGACGGCGGTGCGCAGCGACATGTCGCCGAGCAGGCCGCGGCGATGCCGATCGGCGATGCTCTCCTGAGCGAGATAGGCGTTCACGGTGGTGGCGCCGGCGCCGATCATGACCGCGATCGCATGCACGTCGAGGCATTCGGCGGTGCGGACGTTGAGGCTGGTGAAGGTGCGCAGCGAGTTGCCGACCAGATGGGTGTGCACGGCGGCGGTGGCCAGGATCATCGGGATATAGGCGCGCACCGGACCCTGCGTCTCGTCGGTGAGGAACACATGGGTGCAGCCCTCGCGGACCCGCTCCTCCGCCTCGCGCCGGATTCGGGTCAGCGCGTCGCGCAGCCCGGCTTCGCCGTCCGCGGCAGGAAAGGTGCAGTCCACCACGCAGGCGCTGCTGCCGAGGAAGTCGAGCAGCGCCTGGTATTCGCCGCTGGTCAGGATCGGGCTGTCGAGCTGCAGCAGCTCGCACTGGCCCTCCTTCTCCTCCAGCACGTTGCCGAGATTGCCGAGCCGCGTGGTCAGGCTCATCACCCGGGTCTCGCGCAGGCTGTCGATCGGCGGATTGGTGACCTGGCTGAAGGCCTGCCGGAAATAATGCGACAGGCCGCGATAATGCTCGGACAGCACCGCCAGCGGGGTGTCGTCGCCCATGCTGCCGATCGCCTCCATGCCGTCGGCGGCCATCGGGTGCAGGATCATCTCGAGTTCTTCGAGCGTGGTGCCGACGGCGGTCTGACGGCGGCGCAGCTCCTCGCCGGACCAGTAGGTCGGCTCGATGGCGTCGCTGCGCACGATGCTGTCGATGCGATGGATGCCCTTGACCCACCCTGCGAAGTCCTGGCGGGCGGAGAGCAGATCGAGCAGGTCGCCGTCGCTGTAGAGGCGCTTCTCGTCGAGATCGAGCGCGATGGTCTGTCCCGGACCGAGGCGGCCGCGGCTGACGATGTCGGCCTCGGTGATCTTGACCATGCCGGTCTCGGATCCGACGACCAGCATCTTGCTGGCGGTCACGGTATAGCGCAGCGGCCGCAGGCCGTTGCGGTCGAGGCCGGCGATCACCCAGCGCCCGTCGGTGCCGCAGATCGCCGCAGGCCCGTCCCACGGCTCCATCACCGCGTTGCAGTATTGGAACATCGCGTTGTGCTCGGCCTTCATCTCCTGGCCGCTGGCGATCGCGGCAGGCACCAGCAGCGCCTTGGCCATCGGCGCATCGCGGCCGGAGAAGGTGAGCAGCTCGAAGACGTTGTCGAGCGTGGCGGTGTCGGAGCCGCCGGCCTGGATCACCGGCTTGATGTCGTCCATGTATGGATCGAGCGACGGATCGGCGAGCCTGGTCTCGTGGCTCTTCATCCAGTTGGTGTTGCCGGACACGGTGTTGATCTCGCCGTTATGCGCGAGCTTGCGGAACGGCTGGGCGAGCTTCCAGGTCGGGAAGGTGTTGGTCGAATAGCGCTGGTGATAGATCGCGAAGCGGCTGACGAATCGGGCATCGAGCAGGTCGGGATAGAAGTCGGTCAGGTTCTCGGCCAGGAACATGCCCTTGTAGATCAGCGACCGGCAGGAGAGCGAGCACATGTAGAACTCGCCGATCTGGGCCGCGATGACGTGCTTCTCGATGCGGCGGCGGATCACGTAGAGCTCGCGCTCGAAGTCGGCCTCGGTGGATCCGCGCAGGTTGCGGATCATGATCTGCTCGATCTCCGGGCGGGTGGCGTTGGCCTTCTCGCCGATGCAGGCGGTATCGATCGGCACCTGTCGCCAGCCATAGATCGCATAGCCGAACGCCAGGATCTGCGATTCGACGATCTGGCGGCAGCGTTCCTGAGCGTTGAGATCGGTCTTGGGCAGGAACACCATGCCGACGGCGATCAGGCCGCCATCGGGCTTGTTGCCGGTGCGCTCGATCGCGTCGGCGAAGAAATCCTGCGGGATCTCGATATGGATGCCGGCACCGTCGCCGGTCTTGCCATCCGCATCGACCGCGCCGCGATGCCACACGGCGCGCAACGCCGCGATGCCGGCCTCGACGATGTCGCGCCGCTTCTGCCCGTCCAGCGCGGCGACCAGGCCGACGCCGCAGGCATCGTGCTCCATCGACGGGTGGTAGCTGCCGGACAGGGCGGCGACGTTGGCGTCCCAGGCGGCGACGAACGCCTCTCCGGATTCCTGCTGCATCGGATCATCCTTGGAAAGCGTGTTTCCGGTCGTGCGCCGCATCGGCCTCACTCCGCGGCGACGGCGAGGGCGGGACGGGCGTCGAGCCACTGGTGCATCTGCGCCGCGGCGTCGCGTCCGTCGCGGATCGCCCACACCACCAGGCTGGCGCCGCGCACGATGTCGCCGGCGGCGAACACGCCGGGCAGGCTGGTCATGAAGCTGACATGGCCGACCTTGAGCGTGCCCCAGCGCGAGACCTCCAGCTCCGGCTGGTTCCACAGCGTCGGGAGCGGCTCGGGGTCGAACCCCAGCGCCTTGATCACCAGATCGGCCTCGAGGGTGAAGCCGCTTTGTTCCACCGGGTCGACCGACTGGCGGCCGGACGCGTCGGGCAGGCCGAGCTTCATGCGCACGGCGCGGACGCCGGTGACGGTGTCGTCGCCGAGAAACGCTTCCGGCGCCGCGAGCCAGACGAACTCGACGCCCTCCTCCTCCGCGTTCTTCACCTCGCGCAGCGAGCCCGGCATATTGGCGCGGTCCCGCCGGTAGAGACATTTCACCGATTTCGCGCCCTGGCGGACGGCGGTGCGCACGCAATCCATCGCCGTGTCGCCGCCGCCGATCACCACCACGTTCCTGCCGGCGGCGTTGAGCTCGCCGCTGTCGAAGGCGGGCACGCTGTCGCCCAGCGAGCGGCGGTTCGAGGCGGTGAGGAAGTCGAGCGCCTTGACCAGGCCGCCGACACCGGACCCGGGCCCGCCCAGGGCGCGCGACTTGTACACGCCGGTGGCGAGCAGGATCGCGTCGTGACGCTCGCGCAGGGTGGAGAAGGCGATCTCGGTGTCGCTGTCCTCGGCGCCGATGCCCTTGCCGAGATGGAAGTTGATCGCGCCCTCCGCGAGCAGCGCATGGCGGCGCAGCACGATGTCCTTTTCCAGCTTGAAGCCGGGGATGCCGTAGATCATCAGGCCGCCGACGCGATCGTAGCGGTCGTAGACATGCACCTGGTAGCCGAGGCGGCGCATCTGCTCGGCGGCGGCGAGGCCGCCGGGCCCGGCGCCGACGATGCCGATCGAGGCGTCGCGCTCGCGCGCCGGGCGGATCGGCTTCACCCAGCCCTGCTCCCAGGCATTGTCGGTGATGAAGCGCTCGACCGCGCCGATGGTGACGCTGTCGAAGCCCTTCTCGATGACGCAGTTGCCCTCGCAGAGGCGGTCCTGCGGACAGATTCGGCCGCAGATTTCGGGGAAGTTGTTGGTCGCGGCGCTGACCTCGTAGGCCTCCTGCAGCCGTCCCTCGGCGGTCAGCTTGAGCCAGTCCGGAATGTTGTTCTGCAGCGGGCAATGCACCTGGCAGAACGGCACGCCGCATTGCGAGCAGCGGCTGGATTGCGTTTCCGCCTGGGAGACGTCGAAATGCCGATAGATCTCGTCGAAATCGAGCTTGCGCTCGGCGACGACGCGCTTGTCGGGCTGGTGCTGCTCGATGGAGACGAATTGCAGCATGCGGTCGGCCATCGGCGTGCCCCTTCGACGCGGCGTCGCACCTTTATCCCGTGCGGTTCTGGATTACGAGACGGCCTCGCGCAATAAAAGACATGATTGCTGTCCTATTGCCGGTATTTCTGGCTTTTCCGGATACTCTTTCGTGAATTTATGCTGTTATTTGGTCCGAAACGGTCCTTTCTCTCCGAACCCTCTGATTACTCGGGCAATTCGCGCCTGCCGCCGCCCGGACGATAGCGGGCGAGATAGGCCGGCACGATGAGCTCGACCGGGGTCGGCACGATCCCCAGCGTCGCCAGGTCGGCGGCGCCCGGCGCAACCACGTTGTCCCGGCTCAGCATCGCCAACTGGTCCCGGGTCAGCGGCTTGCCGGGCACCAGCTCGAGCAGGCGCGCCTGGATCCTGGCGATGCCGTCCGGCACGGCGATCAGTGGCCGGTTGCGGCGCATCTGCGTCATCATCCAGGCCAGCAGCTCGCGGAAGCTCCAGACCCGTGGACCGCCGAGCTCGTAGAGCCCGCCGAACGGAGCGTCCGACAGAGTCACGGCGCGCACCGCGTCGGCCACGTCGCCGACATAGACCGGCTGCATCCTGGTGGCGCCGCTGAACACCGGCATGATCGGCGACAGGCGCGCCATCGCGCCGAACATGTTGAAGAAGCCATCCTCCGGGCCGAACACGACCGACGGACGGAGAATGGTGGCGTTCGGGAACGCGGCCCGCACCGCCTGCTCGCCGGCCGCCTTGCTGCGCCCGTAGGCGCTGGGGCTGTCCGGATCGGCGCCGATCGCCGACATCTGGATCATGCGCGTGGCGCCGGACGTCGCCGCCAGCCGGGCGATGCGGCCGGCGCCGTCGCGATGCACCCGGTCGAAATCGCCCTTGCGCGATTCCGCCAGGATGCCGACCAGATTGACCACGATCTGCGCACCCTCGACGGCGCGCGCCACCGAGGCCTCGTCGGCCAGCGACACGGAGAGCGGCACGATCTGCCCGACCCGGCCCATCGGCCGGAGATCGTTGGCCATCGCCGGATGGCGCACCGCGATCCGGACCACATGGCCGTCCGCCGCCAGGCGACGGACGATATAGCGGCCGAGGAAGCCTGAGCCGCCGAACACCGTCGCTACGCTGCGCGTTGCCATACCGTCACGATCCTTGGGGCTGGAGAAGTGGCGAGACACTATGGGAGGGGCGGCCGCGTCTCAAGCGGCGCCAAACCACGGGGCGCGCGGCGCATCGACGATGGCCGCCGTGGACATTCCGCGTCGCTGCCGGCGAGCGCCTGTTGACGGCGTCATGCGCCGCCGCTAAATCCCCGCCACCACCCGCGGTGCCGCTCCCCAGGAACGGTCGCCACGGTTGCTCCTGAGCCCAGGTGGCGGAATTGGTAGACGCGCAGGTTTCAGGTATCTGTGGCCGCAAGGTCGTGGAAGTTCGAGTCTTCTCCTGGGCACCATAGGGCGGTTGCGGATCGGCCGGACAGGCCGATCCGCCCTCCCGCTCCCCTCTCCAGCCCGCCTCGGCCGGACAGACTGAACATTTCTCACGTGAGCGTCACGCAGTTCATGCCGAACGCGACCATCCATCTGCATCGCGGCGATCTGCCCGACGGCCTGTCGCTCGGCCGGACCGTGGCGGTCGATACCGAGACGATGGGACTCAGGCCGCAGCGCGACCGGCTCTGCCTGGTGCAGCTCTCGGCCGGCGACGGCAGCGCGCATCTGGTGCAGATCGTCCCCGAGCGGCTCGGCGGCACGCGCGGCCCGGACGGCGCAGACTGTCCCAATCTGAAGGCGCTGCTGGCCGATCCGGAGACCGTCAAGCTGATGCATTTCGCCCGGTTCGATGTCGGCATCCTGCAGCATGCGCTGGGCATCGCGGTGGCGCCGATCCGCTGCACCAAGATCGCGGCGCGCCTGGTCCGCACCTTCACCGACCGCCACGGGCTGGCGCAGCTCTGCCGCGAGCTGCTCGGCATCGACCTGAGCAAGCAGCAGCAGACCTCGGACTGGGGCGCGGCGGATCTCACGCCGGAGCAGCTCGCCTATGCCGCCGCCGACGTGCTGCATCTGCATGCGCTCTGGAGCCGGCTGGAACGGCTGCTGGCGCGGGAGGACAGGCTGCAGCTCGCGGAGGCCTGTTTCGCGTTCCTCCCCGCCAGGGCAAGGCTGGATCTGCTCGGCTACGACGACCCCGACATCTTTTCGCACTGAAGGCGGCCCGAGTTGACGCTTCCGGTCTGTCTGCCCATACAGTCCGCCCCTGCCAGCGGACCTGCGGAGCGGCGACGCTTGACCCTGATGACGGCTCGTTTCCCGATGACCTGCACGGCCGCCCGCGCCCCGGCGCGTGGGCAGGCGGCATGACGCTGCCGCCCACCGAGCAGCGCGGCGGCCCGATTCCTCCCACCGTCGCCTCCGTCCCGCCCGGCGCGCCATCGAGCGCATCCCCGAGCGCCGCCCCGAGTGCCCCCCCCAGTGCCGACATCGCCCGGCGCAGGATGAGCGTCGGCGGTGCCGGCATGGGCAGTCCGCGCGCAGACTTCCGACGCCTGCCCAATGCCGAGGAGATCGCCCGCCGCCGCCGCCTGCTGCGCTGGACCAAGTGGGCGCTGCCGGCCGGGGCGCTGCTGCTGCTGGGCTCGATCGCGGCATGGCCGGAGATCGACCGATCGCTGAACGCGGCCAGGCTCGGCATCAGCCAGGCCGGCAAGGTCAGGATCGAGAGCGGCCACATGATGGGCGCGCGCTATCGCGGCCTCGACACCCACGACCGGCCATTCACCATCACCGCCCAGGAGGCGCTGCAGGCGCCCCAGGCGCAGCAGGCAGCGGGGAGCGACCCGAACGCGCCCGCCGGGGACAGGGTCAATCTGACCGCGCCGGTCGCCGACACGCTGGGCGATGGCGGCAGTTGGGTCCAGATCAGCGCCGACAAGGGCGTCTATCTGCAGCATGGCCAGCAGCTCGATCTGTCCCGGGACGTCACCTTGTATCGCGACGACGGGATCATGATGACCGGTCCCGTGGCGGATCTCGACCTCAAGCGCGGCGTGGTGGCGTCGAGCGACTGGGTGCATGCCGAGGGTCCGTTCGGGCAGCTCGACGCGCAGAGCTACCTGATGTCGCAGCGCGAGGGCATCGCCCAGTTCCGCGGGCCCGGCCGGCTGGTGCTGAACGACGACCATATCGCCCGCCCGCCCGCCGCCAACCAGGCGGAGACGCCGGCGCCGGCGATGGGACCGAACCCGAGACAGGCCGCCGGTCCAGCCAATGCCCAGGACGCCGCCCAAGGAGCCTCGCGATGAACCGGATGCTCTCTGCGTGGGCAGGCCGCGCCGTGGCCCAAGCCCAGACGATCACCCCGGCGATCACCCTGGCGATCGCCCTGGCGTGCATCCCGATGCTGCCCATCCCCGCCAGCGCCCAGCAGATCGACCTGTCGCATGGCGGCCAGGTCACGGTCACGGCGCTGGGCGGGTTCGACTGGAACCAGAACGCGCAGACCGTCACCGCCTACGACAGCGCGCAGGCGGTCCGCGGCGGCGTGACCGTCACCGCCGACAAGCTGATCGCTTACTATCGCAAGAAGGCGGTGGTTCCCGGCAAGGCGACCCCGGTCTCGGCGACGCTGCCGGCGTCCGCGGCGCCACCCTCTGCCGCGCCCCCCGCGGCCGAGCCGAGCGCGGTCAATCCGACCGGCGCTCCGGCCGGATCCGGCGTGCCGGGCGACGACAGCGCGGCCAACGAGATCTACCGGCTCGAGGCGATCGGCCACGTGCACATCTTCACCGCCACCCAGCAGGCGTTCGGCGATCATGCGATCTACGACATCGACAAGGCGGTGATGGTGATGACCGGGCACGACCTGCATCTGGTCACGCCACAGGACGTTCTGACCGCCCGCGACCAGATGGAATACTGGCCGAACCTGCGCATGTCGGTCGGCCGCGGCAACGCCACGGTGACGACCAATGACGGGCGCCGGATCAAGGCCGACGTGCTGGTGGGCTACAGCGCCCCGCCGACGCCGGCGCCGGCGGGCGCGCCGAAGCCGGCCACCCCGGCCCCCGGCACCGCCCCCGCCACGACCACTGCCCCTGGCCAGGACCCGATCGGCAGCAGCGGCAAGCTGGAGAAGGTCAATGCGTTCGGCAACGTCATCGTGCGCACCCAGACGGAGACGGTGCGCGGCGATCGCGGCGTGTATATCCCCGATACCGGCATCGCCAGGATCGTCGGCAACGTCCACATCACGCGCGGACAGAACCAACTGAACGGGGCGGCGGCGATCGTGAACATGAAGACCGGGCTGGCGACGCTGAGCGAGGATCCGGGCGCCCGCGTCCAGGGCCTGATCGTGCCGAACGAGGCCGGCGGCCCCCCAGGGGCAGCACCAGGGGCGGCAACAGGGGCTGCACCAGGGGCGGCGACGGGCGCGGCGCCTGGCCAGAAGAAGGCGCCGAAGTGACCATGCACGACACGCTGATCGACAGCCCCGACTCGACGCGGTCCGCCGACGGTGCCGATGCGGTGGCGTTCGCGTCGCCGGAAGGGGACGGTCTGCGGGCGCACGCGGTCGGCAAGAGCTACAAGAAGCGCGACGTGGTGCAGGCGGTCTCGATCAGCGTGCGCCGCGGCGAGGCGGTCGGACTGCTGGGGCCGAACGGCGCCGGCAAGACCACCACCTTCTACATGATCGTCGGGCTGGTGCAGCCCGATACCGGCTCGATCAGCCTGGACGGCGCCGACATCACCCAACTGCCGATGTATCGCCGGGCCCGGCTGGGGATCGGCTACCTGCCGCAGGAGGCCAGCATCTTTCGCGGGCTCAATGTCGAGCAGAACATCATGGCGGCGCTCGAGGTGGTCGAGCCGGACGCGGACCGGCGCGATTCGATGCTGGACGGGCTGCTTGGGGAGTTCGGCATAACCCATCTGCGCCGCTCGCCGTCGCTGGCGCTGTCCGGCGGCGAGCGGCGACGGCTGGAGATCGCCAGGGCGCTGGCCAGCCAGCCGAACTACATCCTGCTCGACGAACCGCTGGCCGGCATCGACCCGATCGCGGTCGGCGAGATCCGCGACCTGGTGTCGCACCTGAAGCATCGCGGCATCGGCGTGCTGATCACCGACCACAATGTCCGCGAAACGCTCGAGATCATCGACCGCGCCTACATCATGCATGGCGGCAAGGTGCTGATGGAGGGCGCGCCGCAGGAGGTGGTCGCTCACGAAGACGTGCGTCGCGTATATCTCGGGGAAAGATTTTCGTTGTAGCCTCCCCGGCATGGCGATCGGACCGCGGCTGGAGCTCAGGCAGACACAAAACCTGGTGATGACGCCGCAACTGCGTCAGGCCATCAAGCTGCTGCAGTTCTCCAACATCGAGGTCGCCGCCTTCATCGAGGAGGAGCTCGAGCGCAACCCGCTGCTGGAGCGCGACGAGAGCGTCGACATCCCGCCGGAACGCGCGGCGCTGGACCAGCGCACCGACCAGCGCAGCGACGATCGCGAGCCGGGCGATACCGACCGGCTGATGGACGGCGCGACGCTGCCGACCGGCGACCAGGCCCCGCTGGACAGCGACCATGCCGAGCAGTTCGACGCCGGATCGTACGAGCCGTCCGAGTCCGGCGGCGGTCTCGACCGTCCGTCCGGGGCCGGCGGGACGGGCGGCGCGGAGCCGCTCGACGGGGTGGCACTGCTGGTGGCCAACGCCCCTACCCTGCGCGAGCACCTGGCCGAGCAGTTGCGGCTCGGTATCCACGACCCGGTCGAGCGTCTGATCGGCGCGCATCTGATCGCGCTGCTCGACGGCGCCGGACGGGTGCTGGTCGACGACACGGCGCTGGCGAACGCGCTCGGCGCCCCGGTGGCGACGGTGGCGTCGGTCCGGGCCAGGATGATGCGCTTCGACCCGGTGGGGCTGTTCGCCACCGACCTGCGCTCCTGCCTCGCCGCCCAGCTCGCGGAACGGAACCGGCTCGATCCGGCGATGGCGACCCTGCTCGACAATCTGGAAGCGTTGGGACGACGCGACCTGAAGCGGCTGCAGGCCCTGTGCGAGGTCGATGCCGAGGATCTGGCGGACATGATCGACGAGATCAGGGCGCTCGATCCCAAGCCGGCCGCCGGCTACGACGCCGCCGCACCGCTGCCGATCGTCCCGGACGTGCTGATGCGGCCGGCACCGAACGGCGACTGGATCCTGGAATTGAATCCGGAAACGATGCCGCGCCTGCTGGTCGCGGAATCGCTCCACGCCAAGGTGCTGCTGAAGGCGCCGAAGAGCGATCGGCCGTTCCTGTCCGAGAAGCTGGCGAGCGCGAACTGGCTGGTCAAATCGCTGCATCAGCGGGCGCAGACCATCCTGAAGGTCTCGAGCGAGGTGATGCGCCAGCAGGATGGGTTCCTGCGTCGTGGCGTCGGACATTTGCGCCCGCTGATATTACGCGACATCGCCGAAGCGGTGGAGATGCACGAAAGCACCGTCAGCCGGGTGACCGCGAACAAATATATCGCCACGCCGCGCGGCCTGTTCGAGCTGAAATATTTCTTCACCACGGCGATCGCCGCCACCGCCGGCGGGGAGAGCCACAGCGCCGAGGCGGTACGTCACCGTATCCGTCACATGGTTGCCGCCGAGACGGTGCACAGCATTCTCTCCGATGACGCAATTGTGGCAGCTTTGCGACGGGAAGGCGTGGACATCGCCCGCCGGACCGTGGCCAAATATCGCGACGCGCTGCGGATACCGAGTTCGGTGCAGCGCAAGCGGGAGAAATCGGTCTCCGCGTAAGGCGCATGAGCGGGCATCGATCGGACGATGTCCCGAATGACGCGCGCGAAGCTTCCGGTTCTCCCCGACAAGGGAGCGGACCGCATGCAGATCAGTGTCGCCGGAAAGCAGATCGACCTGTCGGACGCGCTACGAACGCGCGTCACCCACCACCTGGATCTGATCGCGGAGAAGTATTTCGATCACGCGCTCGAGGCCAGCGTGACGTTCGGACGCGCCAGGAGCTTCTTCACCTGCGACATCAACGTGCATGCCGGCCGCGGCCTGGTGCTGCGCGGCGAGGGCGAGGCGGCCGACGCGCACGGCGCGTTCGACGACGCGGCCGAGCACATCGCCAAGCGCCTGCGCCGCTATCGCCGGCGTGTGAACGACCATGCGCGCGATCTGGCGCATCGCCGCAACCCGGAGGTCGGCCGTCAATACATCCTGCGCCAGGAGGACGGCGCCGGCACCGTGCTAACCGCCGCGCCTGCGACCTACGCCACCATCATCGCCGAGCAGGAGACGCAGATCGCCACCTTGACGGTCAGCGAGGCGGTCATGCAGCTCGATCTGGCCGACCGCCCGGTGCTGATGTTCCGCAACAGCGCCAGCGACGGAATCAACGTGGTGTATCGCCGGGCCGACGGCCATATCGGC
>CAIMSN010000037.1 GCA_903844135.1 uncultured Rhodospirillales bacterium
CACGGCGAATACGGCGCGTTCTGTCCGGCGCCCGGCCACCAGATCGGCTTCAACGACCTCAAGACGATCGAGGTGCGGCGGCTGCTGGACGCCATCGGCGCGGACAGCGCGGACCCGTCGCGCAGCGATGCCGGATTCGACGAGGCGCTGGCGGTGACGCGGGTGATGGAGGCGGCGCGGCTGGCCTCGGCGACCGGACGCTGGGTGCGGCTCGAGGAGATCGAGGGCGCCTAGAGCACGGTCCGTTCGCCGTGGCTCACGCCCCGTGCTCTAGCTTGTTGTTTCAGCGAGCATCTCTATCCGAGCGAACGATTCCGTTCGATCGGATGATGCTCTAGGCGTCGACGCCGGGTGCCCTGGCCCAGACCGGTTTCGGCCGGTCCATCGCCGGACGGAGCGGCGCCGGGATCGGAACGGGTGCGAGATCCGCTTCCGCCGCGTCCAGGAACGTCGCGATATCCTCCGACATCATCAACGGCAGCAACGCGTCGAGCCGAAATTTCGGCCAGTCCCACCAGGCGAGCGCGTTCAGGCGCCGGACCGTCTCCGGGTCGAAGCGGTAGGCGATATGACGGGCGGGATTGCCGCCGACGACGGCATAGGGTTCGACGTTCCTGGTGATCACCGCATTGGCGGCCAGCACCGCACCGTTGCCGACTGTGACGCCGCTCATGATGAGCACGCCCTTGCCGATCCAGACATCGTTGCCGATGACGACCGGACCACGCGTCTTGTGATCCTGCACGGGGGGAAGGTCCGGCCATTCGTTGCGCAGACTTCCGAACGGATACGTGGTGACGAAGTGATGGTTATGATTGCCGAGGATGATCGTTACGCCCTGCGCGATCGAGCAGAAGCGACCGATCGTCACCGTGCTCATATGCGGCTCGAGAACCTCGGGTGCGCCATACGAATAGTCGCCGATGCTCCAGCCATGGGCCGCGACCCAGCCGGCCATGGCGTTGCGCGAATGGCTGGGCGGCGGCGGCTCGAAATCGGCGGCGCGGGTTTCCAGGCAGAGCCGGATCGGGCGGTCGGACAGCAGGAAATCGCCTTCGAGGCGAACGCCGTCCGCGGTCTCGACCTGGTCGGTGAAGATCGTGGTGACCTGGCGATCGTCGTTCAGGAACATCAGCCTGCCGTCTTCGATCCTCCAATATCGTTCGTTGTTGCAGTCATAGCCCCTGACCCGCCCATCCTGGGCGAGCCGAAGATGCAGGCAGGCGACATGTCCGGATACGTGGGAGAAGCGCCAGTAACGCGTGTCAACGTAATGGTCCAGCATCGTCGTTCCCGCAGCTTTGACGGGTTCACGATGACTCCGAAACGATCGTGATGTCCAGCAAACTGCCGGGGCCGATCAGGTCTCGGTCAGCCAGTGCGGGTTCTTGTTGGTGCCGTCGAAATGCAGGCTGGTCTTGTAGAGCTCGGTCTTGCCGGTGCGGCCGATCTCGGCGCTGCGGGCGAGTAGGGCCTCGCGCATTTCCTGGCTCAGCGGGCGGTAGGTGCGCACCGCCTCCAGCGCCTGGTGCAGGATGTCCATGCTGTCGATGCCGGTGATCTGGATGCTGATCGGCAGGCTCATCGGATATTGCAGCATCTGGATCGGCGGCATCAGCCCGGTCTGCACGATGTACGGGTCGCCGAACGCCTTCATGCCGAGAATGCCGGTACCGCGCGCCACCGCCATCGGCACCACGGTCTTCTCGAAGCTGTCGTAGTGCGCGTCCATGATGTTGAGCGGCATCTGCACGGTGTCGAAATGGAAGCCGTGCCGGTCAGCCATCTCGAACATGCTCGCATGGATCGCCGGGCTCTTGTGCCCGGTGAAGCCGATATAGCGGATCTTGCCCTGCTCCCTGGCGCGCAGCACCGCCTCGAGCGCGCCGCCGGCGGCGAACACGCGGGCCGGATCGTCGGGACGGATGATCTCGTGGAACTGCAGCAGGTCGATATGGTCGGTCTGCAGCCGGGTCAGCGAGGTCTCGAGCTGCGCCCTCGCCGCGGCGGCGGTGCGGCCGTCGATCTTGGTCATCAGGAAGGTCTTGTCGCGGTAGCCATATTGCGACAGCGCACGCCCGAGCCTGACCTCGCTTTCGCCGCCGTTATAGTCCCAGCAATTGTCGCAGAAATTGATCCCGGCATCGAGGCCGGCATGCACGACGCGGATCGCCTCGTCGTTGGTCATGCCGCCCGGCTTGGCGAGATGGAAGCCGCCGAGACCGACCAGCGAGACCGCCTCGCCGGTATGGCCCAGCGACCTGTACTGCATGTCCGGGTGCTGCGGGATCGCGGCGGTGACGCTGCCCGCGCGCGGCGTGACGGTTCCGGATTGCTGGGCGACGGCGTCGAGCGGCAGGGCGCCGGCGGCGGCCGCTCCGGCGACGGTCTTGAAGAAGGAACGACGATCCATGGAATGTCTCCTAGTCCGCAGCAGGTGCGGCAGTTCCGGGCGCGAGGCGGTCGATCGTGCCCAGCATGCGCAGCGCGGCGCAGGCGGCGCCGTAGCCGTTGTCGATGTTGACGACCGACAATCCCGGCGCACAGGAGGCGAGCATCGCATCGAGCCCGGCGCGACCGCCCTCCGCGACGCCGTAGCCGACCGAGGTCGGCACGCCGACCACCAGGCCCGGTACCAGCCCGGCGACCACCGACGGCAGCGCCGCATCCATGCCGGCCACCACGATGACGATCGGGAAACGTCGCAGTTCCTCGACGCGACGCAGCAGGCGCCACAGCCCGGCGACGCCGACATCGGCGATCTCGGTGCTGTCGTGGCCGGAGAAGCGCAGCGTGCGCGCGACTTCCCTGGCGACCGGCACGTCGGAGGTGCCGGCGGTGACGACGGCGACGCGCACCTGGGCGTGCAAGGCGGCGGGCCCACCCTGCCAGGCGGTGCGGGACACCGGATCGTGGTCCAGGCGCTGGCGCAGTGCCGCCGGCAGCGCGTCGAACCTGGACCGGTCGAGCCGGGTCAGCAGGAGCGGCCGGTCCGGCTGGGACTCCAGGATCGCCGCGATCTGCGCGGGCGACTTGCCGGCGCAGTAGATCGCCTCGCCGAAGCCGATGCGTTCGCTGCGCTCGAGATCGAGCTGGAACTCGCTCATGCGGAAATCCTCGCGATCGCTTCCGGCCGCAGGAAGGCGCTGCCGGTGCGGTAGGCGGCGAAGCTGACCGGGCGCGCAGGTTCGCCGGCCTTTTCGGCGAGCCGATCGATCGCGTCGTGCAGGCTGTGCCGCCGCTCCGGGTCGAGGGCGGCCAGCGCCGCCTCGTCGAGCTCGACCACCAGACCGTCGCGCCGGATCCTGGCGCGCACCGTGCGCGGCGACAGCCGGGCGCCGACCATGGTCTCGACCGCATGCACCAGCGCCAGCCGACCGGGCTCGATCGACAGGCCGGTCTCGATCCGGCTCGACAGGCACGGCGCGGACGGCAGATCGGCGAGGTCGGCGAGCCCGACCAGCGGCGCGATCAGGCGCAGCAGGCGCTTGTCGATGCCGGCCTCGACGAACGGATGCCGCACCTGATGGTCGGCCGCGGCGCGCAGTCCCGGGCGATAATCGCCGAGATCGTCGGTGTTGGTGCCGGACAGCACCAGCGTGCCGGTGCCGCGCAACCGGTCGGCGATGGTTCCGTAGAGCCTGGTCTTGCAGAAGAAGCAGCGATCGACCGGGTTGGCGCGGTAGTTCGCGTCGCCGAACTCGCCGGCGTCGAACACCACCAGCGCCGCGCCGGTCCGCGCCGCCAGGGCGCGGGTGCGGGCGGTGGCTTCCGGCGGCACCGCCGGCGAGGTGGCGTGATGCAGCGCGACCCGGTCGCCGAGCAGCGGGACCGCGGTGGCGGCGAGGGTCAGGCTGTCGATGCCGCCGCTGACGGCGATCGCGATCGCCGGGGCGTCGAGGCCGGACAGAACGGCGCGCAGCGCTTGCAGCGCGGCCGCCGGGGTCTGGCTCACGATGCCTGCTCCAGGGCGGCGGCCTCGGCGCGGCGCCGCGCCGCGCTGCGGGCGGCGTGGGTGGGCAGGCCGCGCAGATGGTCGGACTCCGCCTTGCCGGTCTCGCCGTCCGGCCGCAGCACCAGCTTGACCGCGACCGGCACGCCGTCGATCTCGGTCCGCGCCGTGCGCCGTGGCAAGACCCGGCCCTGCACCAGATGGGTGCGCAGGCCGATGGTGGTGGTCTCGCGGAAGCAGGCCTCGACGATCGCATCGATCGCATCCGGCGCGCCCAGGACCTGGACATGGATGGCGATGCGGCCCTTCTTGCCGATCGCCATCATCTGCACGACGTCGTGCACGCCAGGCACGGCGCGGATGCGGTCCAGGCCGGTGGCGAGATCCTCGCCGGACTGGTCGTCGATCTCGAAGCCGATCACCGCCAGGGTGCGGTGCGTGGCCAAGGCGGGATCGGCTTCGTGCGCGGCCTCGGCGGTGTCGAGCACCAGCACGCGCAGGCAGTTGCTGGTGCCCGGCAGGCGTCGCGTGCCGAAACCGATCCCGGTGCCGGCGAGGCGGCCGGGGAGACGGGCGGCGAGCCGCCCGGTTTGCTTCAGGTAGGCGAGGATCGCCGCACCGGTGGGGGTGACGCGCTCGCCGGGAATGCCGTCCTCCACGGTCGCGAAGCCGTCGAGCAGCAGAGTCGTGGCAGGGGCCGGGACCGGCATCAGCCCGTGGGCGGTGCGGATGCGGCCGGACCCGAGCGGCAGCCCGGAGACGCTCCAGCCGGCGGCGCCGACCGCATCGATCAGCACCGCGGCGGCGACGATGTCGGCGATCGAGTCGGCGTTGCCGACCTCGTGGAACAGCACCGCCTCGGCCGGCTTGCCGTGCACCCGGCCTTCCGCCTCGGCCAGGACGGCGAAAATGCCGATCGCATGGTCGCGCACCGACGGGTCGAGACCGCAGGATTGCAGATGCGCGCGGATGTCCCGCCACGGGCGATGCGAATGCGTGTGCTCGTGATGCTCGTGGTGGTCGTGACCATGCCCGTGCTGGTGATCGTGGTCATGATCGTGCCCCTGAGGCGCGTCGGCCGGGGCTCCGTCGGGACCGGTGACGACGAAGCGATGGCCGGTCAGCACGCCATCGTCATGCGCTTCGAGACGGCAGCGGACCGGCGCGGCGCGGGCGGTCGCCGTCTGGACCACGGGTTCGAGATGAGGAAACGCGGCCAGCAGGCAGGCCGCGAACATGTCGCCGGCCATGCCACCGAGCGGGTCCAGATGCAGATGGATCATGCCCTTGATGATGGGGAGTCGGTTCCTGCTTGTCCACGCAGGCACCTTGCCGGGCGGCTGCGCGTCGCGCAGGCTCGGGTCATGCAGAGACGCCAAAGCCTGTTGCGTTCGACCGGGTCACCTGCGTCGCCGCACGGGACGATCCCGGTTCCGGAAAACCCCACCGCCACGCGCACCGGACGCCGGATCGTCGTGATCCTGTCCTTGCTGGCGCTGGCCAACCTCGCGGCCTGGAGCTGGGCGTTCGGCACGTTCGCCGCGCACCCCGCGCTGCTCGGATCCGCCCTGCTGGCCTGGGGTTTCGGGCTGCGGCACGCGGTCGATGCGGATCACATTGCCGCCATCGACAACGTGACCCGGACTCTGATGCAGTCCGGACGGCGGCCGGTGACGGTGGGGCTGTTCTTCTCGCTCGGCCATTCGTCGGTGGTGGTGCTGGCAAGCGTGGCGATCGTGCTGGCGCAGGGCTGGTTCCGCGCGCAGGGCGGGCGTCTGGAGGCGTGGGGCGCGCCGGCCGGAACGGCGATCTCGGCCGGCTTCCTGCTGCTGATCGGCGGCGCCAACCTGATGGTGCTGCTGTCGCTGCTGCGGCGCCGCGACCGGCCGGAGCCGAGCCTGCGCGGCGGCCTGTCGCGGCTGCTGGCGCCGTTGTTCAAACGGGTCGGTTCGAGCGGCGGCATGTTCTGGCTCGGGCTGCTGTTCGGGCTCGGCTTCGACACCGCGACCGAGATCGGCGTGCTGGCGATGGCCGCCACCGGCGCCGGCGACGGCGCGATCGGCTGGTCGGCGATGCTGTTCCCGGCGCTGTTCACCGCCGGCATGTCCCTGGTCGACACGCTCGACGGCATGCTGATGCTGGGCGCCTATGGCTGGGCGCTGGGCGAGCCATCGCGCAAGCGCGGCTACAACATCGCCATCACCGCGGGCTCGGTCGTGGTGGCGCTGGGGGTAGGGCTGGCGGAGGGGCTGGGCCTGCTCGCCGGACCGGCGCCCTGGCTTCCGGCCTGGATCGCGGCGCTGAACGACAATGCCGACCTGGCGGGCGGGCTGATCGTCGGCGGGTTCGCGCTGCTCTGGATCGGCGCGCTCGGGATCGGACTGGTTTCCGAGCGGAACCGCCGCCAGGGCAAGCTGCTTGCGTCCTGACCATGGCCGAACGAGGACAGATCCGATGACCGACAGACAGACCCTGCTCGACGATGCCGACCTGCCCACCAGCCTGGTCGCCGATCCTGCGGCACTGCCGCCGCTCGCCGATCCGGGCGAGCGCCGCGGCGACATGCTGTATCGCCGGTTCGGCCGCAGCGGCGAGATGATCTCGGCGATCGGGCTGGGCGGGTTCCATCTCGGCAAGAGCGCGGTCGGCGACGGCGAGGCGGTCCGGCTGGTGCACGAGGCGGTCGATCGCGGGATCAATTTCATCGATAATTGCTGGGACTACAACAAGGGACGCTCGGAGCTGCGGGTCGGCGAGGCGCTGGACCAGGGCGGCTATCGCGACCGGGTGTTTTTGATGACCAAGATCGACGGACGCACCAGGGAGGAGGCGGCCCGGCAGATCGACACCTCGCTGCTCAGGATGCGCACCGACAGGATCGACCTGGTGCAGCATCACGAGATCCTGCGCTACGACGATCCGGACCGCATCTTCGCCGAGGGCGGGGCGATGGAAGCGCTGGTGGCGGCGAAGCAGGCCGGCAAGCTGCGCCATATCGGCTTCACCGGTCACAAGGATCCGCGCATCCATCTGCAGATGCTGGCGGTGGCGGCGGAGCGCGGGTTCCATTTCGATGCGGTGCAGATGCCGCTGAACGTGATGGATGCGCATTTCCGCAGTTTCGCGCATCTGGTGCTGCCGTATCTGGTCAGGCACGGCATCGCCGCGCTGGGGATGAAGAGTTTCGGCGACAGCGTGCTGCTGAAGAGCGAGGCGCCGATCAGGCCGATCGAGTTCCTGCATTATGCGCTGAATCTGCCGACCTCGGTGGTGATCACCGGGATCGAGAACCAGCGCGACCTGGACCAGGCGTTCGAGGCGACGCGCAGCTTCGCGCCGATGGACCAGGCGGCGGTGGCGGACCTACTGGCACGATCGCGGCCCTATGCGCTGGAGGGCAAGTACGAGCTGTTCAAGACCAGCTCTCTGTTCGACGGCACCGCCAAGAACAACGACTGGCTCGGCGACGATGTCGAGACGGTCAGCAAACTGGCGCCGGTGATGGAGTAGCGCGCGCCGGCCCGGCGGTCAGTCGGGCGGCTGGGCCTTGCATCCGTCGGCATGGATCACGCCCCGTGCGCTGTGCTCGACGCCATGGAGATCGAAGACGAGTTGCAGCACGTGCCGATCGGACGAGGTCAGGGCCGACGCCGTCGAAGGGCGGGTCGGGCTGAGATAGGGATACTGGATCGGCGCCTTCCAGCCTGACGGTGCGCCTGGCCCGCTTTGAGGGCTCGGGCCGATCGCCAGTTCGACGAGCTTCTGTTCCTTGAAGCCCGGCAGGAACAGGGGAACCACGGCGCCCTGAAGCGGAAGCCTGGGAAGCCAGTAGAACGCCAGGGCGAGCGGCGTACGGACACGCGACGGATCGGCATGCAGGTCGAGATCGGGTCGCCGCGCCTGGGTCGAGTAGGGATACTGCGGAAGCCATGGTCTGCCGAACATGCCGGGGTTCCAGAACTGCACGAAGTCCGGATGCTGGCGGGCGAATTCCGCGGACCGCTTGCCCTGCACGCGGAACGCATGCAGCCCGTCGTCGGCACGGTCATAGACGTCCCATTGCTGCCGGACGATGTGGCCATCGAAACTGTAGCGGTCGTTCACCGCCACCTGCTCGATCCCGTCCGGGCGCCAGGTGCTGATCTCCTGCATGACGTAGTGGGTATGGACGAGCGGCAGCGGCGACGCGTTCAGCTCCAGCCTGACGTCGACCAGCGTGCGCCCCGCGACGGTGGTCGACTGCGCGGTGATGTCGAGCCGCCCGCCATAGTCGGTGGTGCCGCTGAA
>CAIMSN010000038.1 GCA_903844135.1 uncultured Rhodospirillales bacterium
ATCAGGTGCGCAAGCGTGCCACCGATGTTGCCGGCGCCGATGAGGGCGATCTTGCTGCGTGCCATGCGTGTCCCCGAGACTGCGGGTTTGAGGGATGGGAGACCCGCCGGGGAAACCCGGAACCGACCGGTAGGCGGCCCCCTGCTAGTCCTCTCCGTCAGGCCCCGCAAGGGTCCTGCGGCGCGCGACCCCTCGCTCACGCCGTTTTCGTCGCCGCCCAGGTCGGTGCCAGGCCGGCGCCCAGGTCGGCGCCCAGGCCGGCGCCCAGGCCGGCGCCGGAGCCGGGGCCGGGGCCGGGGCCGGGGCCGGCTTGGTCGGCTCAGCCGAGATGCGGCAAGGCGAGATACGCCTCGGTCTGCATCTCCGCGAGCCGGGAGGCGGTGCGCTCGAACGCCACCGCGCCCTCGCCATGCTCGTAGATGCGGTCGGGCTGGTCGGAAGCGGACGCCACCAGCTTGACCTTAGCCTCGTAGAGGGCGTCGACCAGAACGATGAAGCGCCGGGCGACGTCGAAATTCTCCGGCCCCAGGCGCGGGATGCCGTCGAGCACCAGCGCCGAGAAGCGTTGCGCCAGCGCCAGATAGTCGCCGGCGCCGAGCGCCGTGCCACAGAGCGCGTCGAAATCGAACCTGGCCACCTGACCCGCGGCCAGCGGCACGACCACCCGGCGCCCCATCACCGTCAGCGCCGATTCCTGCGGCTTCTGCCCACCGGACAGGCGGCGGAACGCCAGATCGAGCGCCTGCTCCGCCCTGTCGTCGGCCGGGGCATGCCAGGTGGCCAGGCCGCGCACGCCGCCGCGCCGGTAGTCGCGCGGGCTGTCGAGCAGCACGGTATCGACCTCCTGGTTGATCCGGGCGATGAACGGCTTGAAGGCGTCGGCACCCGGGCGGTTCTGGAATAGCTGGTCCGGAACCGTGTTCGAGGTGGCGACGACTACCACGCCGCGCACGAACAGCGCGTCGAACAGCCGTCCCAGGATCATCGCGTCGGCGATGTCGTTCACCTGGAACTCGTCGAAGCACAGCAGGGTCGCCTCCGCGGCGATCCGGTCCGCCAGGGGCGGAATCGGATCGGCCAGGCCGGGGTCGGACCGCTTGAGCGCATGCACCTGGCGGTGCGCGTCCTGCATGAAGCGGTGGAAATGGATCCGCCGCTTCGCCGCGACCGGCGCGGTGTCGAAGAACATGTCCATCAGCATCGATTTGCCGCGGCCGACGTCGCCGACCAGATAGACGCCGCGCGGCCTGGCGCCGCGCGCCCCGCCGCTCCAGCCCTGGCGGCCGAACACCCGCCCGAGCACCGCGCCGACACGCGACGAGGCGGCGCCGGGCGGGGCGGAGAGCTCGCGATGCAGCCGCTCGAGCCGCGTGACGGCGCGGAGCTGCTCCGGATCCTCCTCCAGCAGGCCTTGGACCACGCGGTCGCGGTAGGCGGAGAGCGGTCCGCCCGCGGGTTCGGTCGGCGACATCGCCTGCTTGGTCTCCTGGAGCATGTCCTGGCGATAGAGCGACTCGTCCATCGGATCAACGGCTTATGCCGCAATGCGGAAGAGCCCCGGCCAGGAAGGACGGGAACCATTGTCATGCAGGTTCAACGAAACGCGAGCGATGTAACCATCTCAAGCGCTTGGCCGTTTGCCTTGCATCGATCTATCCGAGACGGAAAGCGCCCACCATGATGACGATCCGCACCCTGCCCCTCCTGTTCGCCCTGGCCGTTCCGGTCGTGGCGACCGGTGCGCAGGCGGCGGAACTCCGCATGACGGTCGAGCCGCCGCATTTCACCTGCGAAGGACGCGGCGCCCTGCTGACGCACGCCGCCTACGTGCCGGGCGCGGCACGCCGGAGCGCGAGCGACGCCATCGAACAGGGCGCGCCGCTGCCCTGCTGCGACGGACAGATCGGCTGCGCGCAGTTCCTCTCCACCAACACCATCCTGCGGCCGGCGCGCAAGCTGCGCGGCTGATCGCCCGCCGCCCCCGGCGGCCGCTCCTCAGCCTTGCCGCCCCGGCGGCACCGGCCCTAAGAAGGGGCCGGAGCCCAACGGACTGGTCCCATGCCCGACATCCTCGACTACGCCGCCCTCGACGCGACCCCGGTCGCCACCGATCCATTCCCGCACGTCGTGGTGCGGAACTTCGTGCCGCCGGGCATGCTGACAAGCGTGATCGACACCCTTCCGGACATGGCCAGCGGCGGTTCGTTTCCGCCCTCGTCGCTCGCCCTGCGCGGCGCGGCGCACGACCTGGTGGCGGCGCTGGAAGGCCGCACCCTGCGCGACCGGATCGCCGCCAAGTTCGGCCTCGACCTGGAGTCCAGCCAGACCATGCTGACCGTGCGCGGCCGCACCCGCGACAAGGACGGCAAGATCCATACGGATTCCACCGCGAAGCTGGTCACCATCCTGCTCTATCTGAACCCCGCGAGCGCCGACTGGGCCGGCCAGGATGGCTGCCTGCGCCTGCTGCGCGGCCCGGACGATCTGGAGGACTACGCCGTGGAGGTGCCGCCGGTCGACGGCACCCTGCTGGTGTTCCCGAACGGGCCGACCACGTATCACGGCCACAAGACCTTCGTCGGACGGCGCTACGCGATCCAGCTCAACTACATGGCCGACGATGCCAAGGCACGCTACGAGCTGCGCCGTCACAAGATCTCGGCGGTGGTCAAGCGGCTGCTGCCCGCCTGACCATCCCGCCCGCCTGATGACGCCCGCCTGATGACGCCCGCCTGATGACGTCGGCCTGATGACGTCGAAGGCCGGGTCGCGCGGTCAGGTGGCGCGATCGAGCTTCATCCAGGCACGGCCGTCCCTCTCCAGCAGCGCATCTGCGCCGCTCGGTCCGGCGCTGCCGGCCGCATAGAGCTCCGGGCCGGCCTTGTCGGCTTCCCAGGCCCGCAGCGCCGGATCGACCACCCGCCAAGCCGCCTCGATATTGTCGGCGCGCTGGAACAAGGTGGCGTCGCCGGTGAGGCAATCGTAGAGCAGGGTCTCGTAGCCGACATTGGGCGTCAGCTTGAAGGCGTCCTCGTAGCGGAACCGCATCTCGACGCCGGCCAGGTCCATCTTCGGGCCCGGGATCTTGGCGCTGATGCCCATGGTCAGGCCCTGGGTGGGCTGGATGTTCAGCGTCAGGTTGTTCGGCGCCAGCCGGTCGACCGGCGTGTCGGCGAACATCGCGAACGGCGCCTGCTTGAAATGCACCACCACCTCGGTGAGGCGGCCGGTCATGGACTTGCCGGTGCGCATGTAGAACGGCACCCCCTGCCAGCGCCAGTTCTCGATCTCCAGCTTCAGCGCCACGTAGGTTTCGGTGACGCTGTCCGCCGCGACGCCGGGGCTGTCGCGATAGGCCTTCACGGCCCGGCCCTGCACCGTGCCGGCGGCGTATTGTCCGCGAACCGCGTTTTCCGGCGCCACCGGCCGTATCGCCTCGAACAACTGCTCCTTGGCGGTGCGCACGGTCTCGGCGGAGAACGAGTTCGGCGGCTCCATCGCCACCATCGCCAGAAGCTGGAACAGGTGGTTGGGGATCATGTCGCGCAGCGCGCCGGTCGGCTCGTAGAACGCGCCGCGCCCCTCGACGCCGACGGTCTCGGCGGCGGTGATCTGGACGTGGTCGATGAACTGGCTGCGCCAGAGCGGCTCGAAGATGCCGTTGCCGAAGCGCAGGGCCAGGATGTTCTGCACCGTCTCCTTGCCGAGGAAATGGTCGATCCGGTAGATCTGGCTCTCGTCCAGCACCGCCAGCAGGCGCGCGTTCAGGGCGCGGGAGCTCTCCAGGTCGGCGCCGAACGGCTTTTCCACCACGACGCGACGGAACACGCCCTCGCTCTGCTGGGTCAGCCCGGCCTTGCCGAGATTCTCCACCACGGTGGCGAAGAAGCGCGACGCCACCGCCAGATAGAAGATCGCGTTGCCCTGGACCTGCTGCTTGAGCGCCTCGAGCTGGCCGACATCGGTGAAGTCGGCCTTGGTGTAGTGCATGCGGCCGGACAGGTCGGACCACCAGCCCTGGTTGATCTCCGGGGTGTAGAACTCGGCGTTCGGGTCCTTGGTGAATTCCTGCATGGTCTGGCCGAGCTCCTGCCGCCAGCTCTCGTCCGAGCCGTCCAGGCGGTCGACGCCGATCACGGTGAAGTCCTTGTCCAGCAATCCGCCGCCGGTCAGGTTGTACAAAGCGGGGGTCAGCAGGCGCTTGGTCAGGTCGCCGTGCGCCCCGAAGATCACCAGCGTGCAGGGCGGCGCCAGCCTGGTCGCAGGCGGCGCGATCGTCTCGCTCGGAACTTCGGTGGGCGAAACCTGTCCAGCCGGATTCATGCGTGCACTCCTGTTGCCGGTTCCGCTCCAGCGCCAACGCGCGGACCGGTCCGGGGTGGCTCAAGAAAAGCCCGCCTCCGCCCAGACGGCAATGGCGGCCTCGGCGCCGACGGCACTGGCGCACGCCAAAGCCCGGCGCGGCGGGTCAGCGCAGCAGATTGGCCGCCGCCAGCTCGACCACGGCGTCGCCCCGGCCGCTCATCACCGCCTTGAGCATATAGAGGCTGAAGCCCTTGGCCATGCTGGCGGTGACCTTCGGCGGCATGGCGAGCTCCATGCGCTCGACCAGCGCATCGATCACCACCGGGCCGTCATGCGCCAGCGCCTCCGCGATCGCGGCCTCGAGCCGGGCCGGCCGATCGACCCTGATGCCCTTGATGCCGACGGCGCTGGCCATCGCCGCGAAATCCGGGTTCTCCAGCCCGGTCCCGGTATCGACGAAGCCGGAGGATTTCTGCTCCAGCTCGATGAAGCCGAGCGCGCCGTTGTTGAACACCACCACCTTCACCGGCAGGTTCAGTTGCTTCAGCGACAGCAGATCGCCCATCAGCATGGTGAAGCCGCCGTCGCCGGACAGCGAGATCACCTGCCGTCCCGGCTGCGCCGCCTGGGCGCCGATCGCCTGGCTCATCGCATTGGCCATCGAGCCGTGCCAGAACGAGCCGATCAGTCGGCGCCTGCCGTTCATGGCCAGGTGACGCGCCGCCCAGACCGTCGGCAGGCCGACATCGGCGGTGAAGATCGCATCCTCGGCCGCCTGGTCGCTGACGATCCGCGCGACATGCTGCGGGTGCAGGCGGGTCTTGCCGGTCGCCTGGGCGTCGAGCCCGGCACGGGCCTTGCGATAATGCGCGAGCGACGCCCGCAGATGGGTATCGTCGCGCTTGCTCTCCAGGCGCGGCACCAGCGCCGCGATGGTGGCCCTGACGTCGCCGATCAGGCCGAGATCGACCGGCACCCGGCGGCCGATCGCCTCCGGGCGCAGATCCACCTGGGCGATCCTGACGTCACCCTGCGGATAAAACTGCCGATACGGGAAGTCGGTGCCCAGCATCAGCAGCGTGTCGCAGGCGCCCATGGCGTAGTAGCCGGAGGAGAAGCCGATCAGCCCGGTCATGCCGACATCGTACGGATTGTTCCACTCGACGTGCTCCTTGCCGCGCAGCGCGTGCACGATCGGCGCCTGCATCATCGCCGCGAGCTGGACCAACTCGGCATGCGCGCCCTCGCAGCCGCCGCCGGCCAGGATGGTGACGCGCCGCCCGGCCTCCAGCATGGCGGCGAGGCGATCGAGGGCGTCGGCCGGCGGCGTCACCGTCGGACGCTGCGGCAGCAGGCCGAACGGCTTGGGCGCCGGGGACGGAACGGCGTCCCGCAGCGCGACGTCGCCCGGGATCACCAGCACGCAGACGCACCGCTCGCTGACCGCGCGGCGGATGGCGATCTCGAGCGCGCGCGGCATCTGCTCCGGGGTGGAGATCAGCTCGCAATAGCTCGAGCATTCGCGGAAAAGCTGGTCGGGGTGGGTCTCCTGGAAATAGCCGGAGCCGATCTCGGCCGATGGGATCTGCGCCGCGATCGCCAGCACCGGCAGGCGCGAGCGGTGCGCATCGAACAGACCGTTGATCAGATGCAGGTTGCCCGGACCGCAACTGCCGGCGCAGACCGCCAGCCCGCCGGTGACGTGCGCCTCGCCGGCGGCGGCGAACGCGGCGACCTCCTCGTGGCGCACATGCAGCCAGCGTATCCCGCCATGCCGGCGCAGCGAGTCGGTGAAGCCGTTCAGGCTGTCGCCGACGATGCCGTAGATCCGTTCGACCCCGGCCGCGGCGAGCGTGTCGACCATCTGATCGGCGACGGTTCTGGCCATGACGATCATCCTGATTGCTGCTGCCACTATACGCCCCGATCGCGCGTTCGGTTCGGGACGGCTTCCACGGAGAGAAATCCATGCACGCGATCGGCTACCGGACCCCAGGCGCGATCGACCGCGAGGAGTCGCTGCTGGACATCACGCTGCCGCGGCCGGTGCCGGCCGGTCGCGATCTGCTGGTCGAGATCCGCGCCGTCTCGGTCAATCCGGTGGACACCAAGGTGCGCAAGACCGCGGCACCAGCCGACGGCGACTGGACGGTGCTGGGCTGGGACGCCGCCGGGATCGTGGTCGGGACCGGCCCGGAGGTGCGGCGGTTCGCACCCGGCGACGCGGTGTTTTACGCCGGCGCGCTCGACCGGCCCGGCGCCAATGCCGAATTCCATCTGGTGGACGAGCGGATCGTCGGCCCGAAACCGGCCTCGCTCGATTTCGCCGAGGCGGCGGCGCTGCCGCTGACCGCGATCACCGCCTGGGAGGCGCTGTTCGACCGGCTCGACGTCCGGCGGCCGGTGCCGGGCGCCGCGCCGGCGCTGCTGATCGTCGGCGGCGCCGGCGGGGTCGGGTCGATCGCGATCCAACTGGCCCGGCAACTGACCGACCTGACGGTGATCGCCACCGCGAGCCGGCAGGAGACACGCGACTGGGCGCTGTCGCTGGGCGCGCATCACGTGATCGATCATGCCCGGCCGCTGCCGGGCCAGGTCGCGGCGCTCGGGCTGGATGGCGCGCCTGCCTTCGTGTTCTCGACCAACCACTCCGACAGCCATCTGGCGGGGATCGCCGAGGCGATCGCGCCGCAGGGCCGGCTGGCGATCATCGACGACCCGGGCGCGCTGGCGGTCAGCCTGCTCAAGCGCAAATCGGTCTCCCTGCACTGGGAGTTCATGTTCACCCGCTCGATGTTCCAGACCGCCGACATCGCGGCGCAGGGCGCCCTGCTGTCGGAGGTGGCGCGCCTGGTCGATGCCGGGACGCTGCGCACCACCCTGACGGAGCGACGATCGCCGATCGATGCGGCGACGCTCAAACAGGCGCATCGCGAAATCGAGGCCGGCAGCGTGCGCGGCAAGATCGTGCTGGAGGGGTTCGGCGGCGTCCCAGGACGGTGAACGACGGCGCAAAACGGAGACTCGCATCTCAATAGGCAGGAGCAACCGGTTGGCGGTGTTTCCAAAACCTTTGATATAATAAGATGAAAACGATTTTTACCTTTCCTTAGTCTCTGATTTACGGCTAACCCTTCGTGACGGAATCACCCGTCTATGCTCAGGGTAACGCCATGATCCTGCCGCAAGGGCGCGGCCTCAAGCTCGGTGTCGGAATCGTCACCTACAAACGGGCGGACCTGGCTGCCAAGGTGGTCCAGGCGGTGCGGCGGCATACGCGGCATTCCTTCGACCTGATCATCGCCGATGACGGGTCGCCGGAATCCGACGTCGAGCGGATCTCGCGGGAGGCGCCGGTCATCACCGGCAGCAATCACGGGGTGTGCTGGAACAAGAACCGGGCGCTGTTCTATCTGCATGCACGCTGCCTGTGCGACGTCGTCATCCTGCTCGAGGACGACGTCCGGCCGTTCCAGACCGGCTGGGAACGCGGCTGGATCGAGGCGGCCGAGCGCTGGGGACACGTGAACTTCGCCGGCGACTGGTTCCGCGACGCCTTCGTCAGCGGAGGCGGCACCGCCGTCGATCCGTTCTGGTCGACCGCCTTCTCCGGCCAGTGCACGGCGTTCTCGCGCGAGGCGCTGACCTATGTCGGCTATCTCGACCCGCGCTATCGCGGCTTCGGCGGCGGCCATGTGGAACACACGCTGCGGCTCGCCCGCGCCGGCTTCGGCGGCCGGCGCGCCGCCGACCAGGGGATGCTGTATGCGCTGCTCGACAGCCCGCTCGAAGTGATGGAGGCGCAGAGCGCGCGCAACGAGGCGGACGTGCAGCGCAACGTCGCCCTGTTCCAGACCCTGCAGCACGACAACATCTACCGTGTCGCCTGGACCAACGACGCCGAGTTCGCCTGCTTCCGCGCCGAGCAAACCCGGATCCGCGGTCTCTGACCCTCGCCACGCGGGATGGTTTTAGATTGGAGTCAACTCAGCGGTAAGTCAGGCGTTTTTGCTCAGCCAGATCAAGAGTCTCGCAGACAGAGCCAGGGGTATAAGGCGTGTGCTCTGAGCAAGATATCGCTGAGGCTCGGCTCCATCTCACGTTTCACGATCGCATCTCGTATGGCGCTTTTTCCCTCTTGGCCGCCTAGGTTTCGGTTTGTTTGAGTTCGTGATCCAGAGCGAGATCAACGAGGCCCCCCGTCCAAGCCCGCGCGTGGTCCTGACCGCGCCAACGCAGGCCCTTTGCAACGGAAGAGGGCTCGAACCGGAATCTGATCCTGTCCTTCCGTGCGACGCCGGTTATCGTCACCCGCTCAAATTCGCGAACCAACCCGCCATAATATGAGGGTTCGACCTTCGTCACGTGAAGGTAGATCCAACCATCGACCAGTCTCCTGGCTTCGTCCTCCGAGAGATTCCAGTTGCCGGACCAGAACGCCCTGCTCTGGTGATCAAACCTCATGTTGTCCGGCTGGCCACGCTCATCATGACCACATATCAGGTGGATCGCCTTTGACATCAGTAGCCTCCTTCCTGGTGAACGCGGGTCGAAGGCCCGCTTTCGCGCACGGAGCCTGTCCGCAAACGTGTCCTGGTGAGTCAGAGGCGACGCCCGGCGTCGCCGGCCATGGGTGAGACGCGAGCACCGGCGCGGAGCGGCCTCCAGGCCGTGAGCACCGGAGCACAGCGGATCGCCCATGGATGACCACCAGGGCGCGTTTGCGGACAGGCTCAGACGATGACTTCGATGTGGTGGTCGGTGCCGTGCCAGAGATCCTGCTCGGTCTCGCGCCAGGTGAACAGCAGCCGGCTGCCCGGCGGCAGGGAGTCGGTCGGCAGTTCGGCGACGCAGAGCCCCTCGGCGAGTTCGACGGTCGGCGTGTTGCGCACGCTGCTCCATTGGTCGCTGCTCCAGTGCAGCTCGGCGGCGACCGGCAGTTCGACGCGCAGCCTGCGTCCGCGGCGCACCACGACCACCGGACGGTCCGGCCGCCAGCGGGCGATGCGCAGGCTGGCCGCCTGGCCGTCCGGATAGCGCAGGGCGGCCTGCGGCGGCAGGTCGAACACCGCCCGGTCGTCGATCGCCCGCAGCAGCTTGACGTGCTCGGCATGGGTCCAGTGATGCGGCATCACCAGGCCGCCATGGCCGCTCTCGTGGTCGACCCGCTCCGGCAGCAGCCCGTTATCGCCGGCGCTGGCCTCGACGCTGGCGAGCAGGGCGCGCGCCTCGTCGAGACGTCCGGCCTGGACCGACAGCAAAGCGCGCTCGATCGTCAGCACCGGGCGGGTCGGCCGGCCGGCATGGCCGCGCCGGCACCAGCCCGGACCGCCCGGCAGAGCGACGCGCAGGGTGGCGTCGATCGCCGCCAGCGCCGGCTGCAGACGCGGATCGTGCGGCGACAGCACGCCGAGCCGGATCAGCGACACCAGATCGCTGTCGGGCTCGGCGTCGGCGAGCGCGTCGAGATCGGCGGACAGGGTCTCGCGCACGCAATCGGCGGTCTCGAACAGGAAGTCGCGCAGCCCCTCCTGTCCGGCGCGGCCGGCCCAGCCGGCGGCGATCAGCAGGGCGGCGAGCTGCGCGCCGACGGTATGGATGGCGTGGCCATCGGTACGGCCCCAGCGATCCTGGCCGTCATAGGGTTCGTGATGCGCCAGGAACAGTGCCGCCCGGCGCACCATCGGCCAGAGGCCGGCGACCTTGTCCGGATCCAGGATGCCCTGCCGCAGCGCCAGATCGGCCAGCAGCACCGGCTGCGCGGTCTCGTCGAGCTGCAGCCCCTGCCAGGCGGCCATCCCGTCCAGCCAAAAATTCTGCGGCCAGTGCCCGTCCGCCTCCTGCACGGTGCGGAGATAGGACAGCGCGTCGAGCGTCGGCTGCGCCGCGCCTGCGGCGAGCAGCGCGCCGGCGCCGGACACGACGTCGCGCACCCGCACCAGATGGCAGGCGGCGGGGTAGAGATCGTTCTGCAGCGCCGCCCAGGGCACGCCGAGGCTGCTGATCCTGGCCCCGCGGACCGACGGGCATTCATGAGTGCGCACCGCGCCGAGGCTGGCGCGGTAGCAGCGGTCGCTGGTCGAGCCGGGGCCGCCGACCGCGGCGCCCAGCGGCCGCATGCCGTCCTGCCAGCGCCGCCAGCCGGCCTCGTAATCATGCGCGATCTCGGCGAAACCCTGGTCAAGGGCGGCCCTGGCGCGCATCGCCGCCTCGGTCCAGATGCGGCCGAACCCGAGCACGACGACGAACCCGTCGGGCTGGGCGGTCCAGTCGAGCTCGCCGGTCAGGGCGACGTTGCCGTTGATCGCGCGCTCGTACTGCCACTCCATGCGGCGGTGGCGCGACAGATCCTGCCAGCCGTCGCTGATGCCGGCATAGCCGGCCGAGCGCATGCGCCAGCCGCAATCCGCGGCGAGCGCCACCGCCGTGCCCTGGCCCTCGGCGAACAGCATCGGCACGCCTTTGTATTCGCCGACCCAGGCGCTTCCCATGCCGGTGACGTTGACCAGGTGCGGCGCCAGCAGCGCGTGCACGCGCAGGCGCGGCGCATCGGCCGGGCCGAGATCGGTCACCCTGACATGCTGCAGGATCGCCGGGCGATGCGGGTCGGCGACAATGCGCTTGGCGAGCGAGAAGCGGCCGCCGTCATGGGTGCTGGCGACGTCGTAGGCAGGAATGCCGGGCGCCGTGGCGGTGACCACGGGATGGCAGTCGCGGCGCTCCTCGGCGAACAACGTCTCGCCGTCGGTCAGGATCAGGCCGAAATCGCGGACCGCAGTCTGCTCGATGCGCGGATAGGCGATCTCGTTGAGGATGCCCTGGCCGATGGTGAACCAGACCCGGCTGTCGTCGCACAGGGCGCGGCCGACGCCGCTCTTTCCCGACGGCACCCAGCGCGGCGGCTGCCCAGGTTCTCCAGGCGCATCCGCCATGCCTTCACTCCCGCTGCGCGTTCAAGGATTGTCGGTGGCCCGTGTCACGCGGTTGCCGCTGCCCGGCAACGCAGTCAGCAACGCACCCTTGCAGGCGTCGTTCCCTGCGGTCCGGCCGCAGGCGGGGCTGCACCCGCCTTGGCGGTTGTTGCGCCGGCCGGGCGTTGCGGAGTAGCAAGCCGCTTTCCATCTCCCGTCCGGTGTTTCGTCCGTTGCGTCACGCGACCGACCGCCGGCACCGTCCGAGGACCAGTCTCATGGGGTATCGCGTCGCCGTCGCAGGAGCCACCGGAGCGGTCGGGCGCGAGATCATCAAGATCCTCGCCGAGCGCGACTTCCCGGTCGATGCGATCGCCGCCCTGGCCTCGCCGCGCTCGGTCGGCCAGGAGATCTCGTTCGGCGACAAGCGCGTGCTCAAGGTGCAGAACCTGGAGACGTTCGACTTCAAGGGCTGGGATCTCGGCCTGTTCAGTCCCGGCGCCTCGGTCTCGGCCATCTACGCGCCGCGCGCCGCCGCGGCGGGCTGCGTGGTGATCGACAACACCAGCCAGTTCCGCATGGATCCGGACGTGCCGCTGGTGGTGCCGGAGGTGAACCCGGACGCGCTCAAGAAGCTCGGCCGCCGCCGCATCATCGCCAACCCGAACTGCTCGACGATCCAGATGGTGGTGGCGCTCAAGCCGCTGCACGACCTGTTCACCGTCAAGCGGGTGGTGGTCTCGACCTACCAGGCGGTGTCCGGCGCCGGCAAGGAGGGCATGGACGAGCTGTTCACCCAGTCCAAGGGCAGCTTCGTCGGCGACCCGCCGACCAGCGAGCAGTTCACCAAGCAGATCGCCTTCAACGTCATCCCGCATATCGACCGCTTCATGGAAGATGGCGCGACCAAGGAGGAGTGGAAGATGGCGGTCGAGACCCGCAAGATCATGGGCTCCGACATCGCCGTGTTCGCCACCTGCGTCCGGGTGCCGGTGTTCGTCGGCCATTCCGAGAGCGTGGTGGTGGAATTCGAGGAGCCGGTCGATCTGGAGCAGGCGCGCCGGGCGCTGCGCGAGGCCGACGGCGTGGTGCTGCACGACAAGCGCGAGGATGGCGGCTACGTCACCCCGATCGAATGCGTCGGCGAGGATGCGAGCTATGTCAGCCGGCTGCGGATCGACCCGACCGTGCGCAACGGTCTCGCCTTCTGGTGCGTGTCGGACAATCTGCGCAAGGGCGCGGCGCTGAACGCTGTGCAGATCGCGGAAACCCTGATCGCCTTCGACCTGCTGACCAAGAAAGCCGCCTGACCCGCGTGCGGTCGTTGCGCGGCAAGCTGGGCACAAGGCTGGGCGCAAGGCTGCCGGCGGAGGACCATTACGTCTGGCGGCCGGGCGCCCCGCCGGCGAGGCCGCCCCGCCCGCTCTGGCCGCGCATCCTGGGCGTGTCGATGGCGATCGGCGCCCAGATCGGGCTGTATCTGATGCTGCGCCGGATCGCGATCTCCACCATGCCCGCCTGGGCGCATGTCCATGCGCACCATGCGCGACAGACGGCGCCGTATCCGTCGATCGTCGGGGTGGACGTGGTCAAGGGCGCGGCCGGCCCCGCGGACGCCAGCCCGCCTTTGTCGCTGCCGGCGCCGGTGCTGCGCGACGTGCAGGTGGTGCCGGTGACGCCGCCGGATCTCGGCCGGTGAACTCCGCCTGGACCAGGCTGGCGCTGCTGCTGGGCGCGGATCTCGGACCACACGACAACGCCGACGCGCCGGCGCCGCTCGATCCGACGCGCCTGGTCCGCGTGCTGGCCTGGGCCGTCAAGACCGGCACGACGGAGGCGGCGACCATGGCCGAGCTCGGTACGGCGCCGGCCGATGCCGCGCATCTTTCCGCTCTGCTCGGCCGGAGGGCGCGGCTGGACCGGGCGCTGTCGGACTGGTCGAAGGCCGGGATCTGGATGATCGGCCGCGACGAGCCGGCCTATCCGCGACGGCTGCGCCGCCGGCTGCGCGGCGCCGCGCCGGTGCTGCTGTTCGGGCGCGGCGACCCGGCGGCGCTCGCGCGCGGCGGCATCGTCCTGGTCGCCGGCGCGGAAGCCGCGCCGGACCGGATCGCCGGCGCGCTGGACGCGCTCGGCAGGTCGGGGATGACGGCGATCCTCGACCGACCGCCCGCGACCGCCACCACCGGTCCGGTGATCCTGCTCGACCAGCAGGGCGGGCTGGAGGGACGCTGGATTTCCGCCGGCGCGCGGCTCGGACTGGCGCCACCGGGCGCCGCTTCCGCGAGCACGCCGGGCGATCGTGCCAGGATCGAGGCCTGTCGCTTCGGCCTGGCCGACGCGGCGCTGCTGCTGGGGCTGCGGCGCGGCGATCCGGCCTGGCCGGGCGCGGTGGCGGCGATCGACCGCGAGTGGCTGCCGGTATGGTGCGCGGACGGCGACGCCGCGTCTCTGGTCCGGGCCGGCGCGAACCTGCTGCCGCCGGGGCCGATCGCGCCGGACGAACTGCTGCGGCCGCTGCCCAGCCCGGCGGCGAAGCGCGCCCGCGCGCAGGCTGCATCGGCGTCCGGCCGGGACCCGCCTTGGCGTGAGCGGCAGGGCTTCGCCGAAGGCCAGGCCGGGTTCGGCCCGGGCGTGTCGCATCTGCGCCTCGTCGCCGGCGGCACGAGAAGCGACGCGGTCCCGGCGTCCACCCAGGATCAGGCCTTCTACACGCTGTTCGAGTCCAGGCTCGCGACGCTGCTGGCGCACGGGCCGCTGGGGGTGGTGCGGATCGCCGCGGTGATGGGGCTGACCCGGCCGCAGACCGAGGCCTGGCTGCGGCGCGCGGAGGCCGGCGGATTGGTGCGGCGGGATCCGGAAACCGGCCTGTTCAGAT
>CAIMSN010000039.1 GCA_903844135.1 uncultured Rhodospirillales bacterium
CGCGATCTGCGGGTCGAGGGCTACGATGCCAGCGTGTCGTTCACCCTGCGCGCCGGAGAGATCCTCGGCTTCGGCGGGCTGGTCGGCGCCGGACGCAGCGAGATGCTCGAGGCGATCTTCGGCCTGCGCGCCGCCACCGGCAGCGTCACGCTGGAGGGCGCGCCGCTCAGGCTCGGCCACATGGCGGACTCGATCAGGCGCGGCATCGCCATGGTGCCGGAAGACCGCAAGCTGGCCGGGGTGCTGACCTCGCTGTCGATCCTCGACAACATCACCCTGCCGCATCTCGACGATTTCACCGGCCCGGGCGGCTGGATGGACAACGGCAAGCGCCGTGCGCGCGCGCTCGACGTGCTGGGCCGCACCCGGGTCGCCTACGCCACGCTCGGCCAGCGCGTGGGGCATCTCTCCGGCGGCAACCAGCAGAAAGTGGCGCTCGCCCGCTGGCTGGTCACCGCCATGCCCCGCGTGCTGATCCTGGACGAGCCGACGCGCGGCATCGATATCGGCGCCCGGTCCGAGCTCTACCGGCTGATCAACGACCTGGCCGCGCAGGGGGTCGCGATCCTGCTCGCCTCCTCGGACATGCCGGAGCTGATCAACCTGTCGCATCGCGTGCTGGTGGTGCGCGGCGGCCGGATCATGGGCGCGCTGGGCAAGGACGAGCTGGACCAGGAGCGCATCCTGCGTCTGGCGATGGGGAAACACGATGAATCAATCGACTGAGATGGCGCAGACGGTGGCGGCGTCCGCCTTCAAGGCCGGGCTGGACGGCAGGGCGGTGCGCCGCTTCGCGCTGCGCTATTCGCTGGTCATCATCCTGGCGATCTTCCTGGTCACGCTGGCGATCTCGAACCGGTCGTTCCTGACCGTCTCGAACATGAACGTGATCCTGATCCAGGTGGCCGCGAACGCGCTGCTGGCCACCGGGGCGACCTTCGTCATCATGACCGGCGGCATCGACCTGTCGGTCGGCAGCGTGGTCGGCCTGTCGGGCGTGGTGGCCGCCCTGTTCGCGCAGAATGACGGGGTTCTGACCTGCGCCGAGGCGGTCGGGCTGGGAATTCTGGCGGGTGCGGCGATCGGCGCGTTCAACGGCGCGCTGGTGGCGTTCGCCAAGGTGCCGCCATTCGTCGCCACGCTCGGCAACATGACGGTCGCCTCCGGCCTGGCCTTCGTGTTCAGCGACGGTCAGCCGATCTCCGGCCTGTCGGACCAGTTTCTCGGCCTGTCCGGCACCGTGGCCGGCCTCTCGATCCCGGTGCTGGTGATGGTCGTGGTGGTGGTGGTCGCCTGGATCGTGCTGGCGCGCACCCGGTTCGGCATGCACGTCTATGCGGTCGGCGGCAACGCCCATGCCGCCCGCGTCGCCGGCGTGGCGCTCGGCCGGGTGCGCTTCACCGTCTATGTGATCGCCGGCGCGCTGGCAGGGCTCGCCGGCGTGCTGCTGGCGGCGCGCGCCACCGCCGGCATCGCCACCAGCGGCACCGGCTACGAGCTGAACGCGATCGCCGCCGCGGTGATCGGCGGCATCAGCCTGGCAGGCGGACGCGGCTCGATGATCGGCACCGTGTTCGGCTTCCTGATCATCGGCGTGCTCGATAACGGCCTCAACATCATCAATGTCTCGCCCTTCTATCAGCTCATCGTGAAGGGCCTGATCATCATCGGCGCGGTGTTCGTCGACAGCCTGACGCACCGCACGGAGGATTGATTGTCATGAACAACAAACGGGAGACGACGACCATGTTCCGCAGTTCCATCAGGACCGCCCTCGCCGGGTGCACCGTGCTCGCCGGCATGGCGCTGTCCGCGGCGCCCGCGCTTGCCGACAAGGCGCATCCGGTGATCGGCTTCACCGTCTACGACATGAGTTCGTTCATCTCGCTGGGCAAGGCCGGCGCGACCTCGATCGCCAAGGCCAACAACGCCACGCTGCTGTGGAACTCGGCGAAGATGGACGTCAATACCCAGATCTCGCAGATCCAGCAGTTCATCAACCGCAAGGTCGACGCGATCGTGATCGCGCCGGTGAACTCCTCGACCCTCGGCCCGCAGGTCGACGCCGCCAAGGCCGCCGGCATTCCGGTGGTGATCGTCAACCTGACCGCGTCTCCCGCGGTCATGGCCAACGCCGTGTCGTATGTCGGCCCGGACGACGTCAAGGCGGGCGAGCAGGAAGCCCAGCATCTGGTCGACGCGATCGGCAAGAAGGGCAGCATCGTCGTGCTGCAGGGTCCGCTCGGCCAGTCCGGCGAGATCGACCGCACCAAGGGCATCAAGAACATCCTGGCGCAGAACCCGGACGTGAAGCTGCTGGCGATGCAGCCCGGCAACTGGGCGCGCAACCAGGCCTATTCGGTGATGCAGGACTGGCTGTCGCGCTACGGCAGCCAGATCACCGGCATCGTCTCGGAGAACGACGACATGGCGATCGGCGCGATCCAGGCGCTGCGCGAGAAGGGTCTCGCCGGCAAGATCCCCGTCACCGCCGTCGACGGCATCAAGGACGGCATGCGCGCGGTGCGCGACGGCACCCTGCTCGAGACCAATCTGCAGGACGGCCCCCTGGAATTGGGGATGGGATTGCAGGTCGCGGTGAACCATATCCAGGGCAAGGACGTGCCGAAGACGGCGATGTTCGTGATGCCGGAGATCACCAAGGACAATGTCGCGCACTATTACGACCAGCTCTATGGCAACCCGTCGAAGTTCGAGTCGGACCTGCCGGCGCTGATCAACAAGAACCTGATCTCGGGGAACTACGCCGAGCAGTAGCCGTCCCGCCGCGCGGGCGGCCGCTGTCGAGCGACGGTGGCCGCCCGAACCGCAGAGGATGAATGATGTGACGGTCATGTCGACCGATCCGGAACGACACACCACCCGCAACGTCGCGCGGCGCCGCCGGCAGATGCTCGAGGCGGTCACGGAGGCGGGCTCGGCCCAGGTCGACGAGCTCGCCTCCCGCTTCAGCATCAGCCGCATGACGGTGCATCGCGATCTCGACGATCTCGCCGAGCAGGGGCTGGTGCGCAAGGTGCATGGCGGCGTCACCACCCGCGCCTCGGCACTGGTCGAGAGCAACATCGCGCTTCGCCAGCATGCCTCGGAGGCGGAGAAACGCGCGATCGGGCGTCTGGCGGCCGGCCTGATCGAACCGGGCCAGGCGATCATCCTCGATGATTCCACCACCGCCGCGGCGCTGATCCCGTTCCTGCCGGCGCTCGCGCCACTCACGGTGCTGACCAACAGCCTCGGTGCCGCGCAGGCCCTGGCCGGTCTGCCCGGGATCAAGGTGATGTGTCTCGGCGGGCTCTATCTGCCGACCTACAATGCCTTCTTCGGACTGATCTGCGAGCAGGCGATCGCCTCGCTGCATGCGAGCACCCTGTTCCTGTCCGCGTCGACGGTGATCGGGCTTGCCGCCTACCATCAGGAGGCGGAGGTCGTGACCACCAAGCGCGCCCTGATGCAGATCGTCGATCGGCGCGTGTTCATGGTGGGGAGCGACAAGTTCGGGATGACGGCTCTGCATCGTCTCGCCGACCTGTCCGAATTCGACATCGTGCTGTCCGACGGGGGGCTCGATCCGCAGCGGCGCCTCGAGCTGACCAAGGCCGGGATCGATCTGCGGATCGCCGGCGACACTTCCATCGCGTAAGGAGATTTCACCATGCGTATCGTTCTGGGCGGCGACAGCGCCGGCGAGCCGTTGATCAAGGTCGTCACCGAGCATCTGCGCAAGCAGGGCAAGCACGAGGTCGTGGATCTCTCGCAGCCCGAGCCGGGCGGCGACTCCGAATATTATGCCGAGATGACCGACCGCGTGGTGGCAAAGCTGAAATCCGGCGAGTACGACCGCGGCATCCTGGCCTGCGGCACCGGCATCGGCGTGAGCATCTCCGCCAACAAGATCCCCGGCATCCGGGCGGCGCTGACGCACGACACCTATTCGGCGAGCCGTGCGGCGCTCAGCAACGACGCGCATATCATCACCATGGGCGCGCGCGTGATCGGGCCGGAGCTGGCCAAGGCGATCGTCGACACCTGGCTCGCCAACAGCTTCGATCCGGCGAGTCCGTCCGCCGCCAACGTCGACGCCATCACCAAGGTCGAGCGGAAATACGTCAAGGGATAGACGGTCTGCGCGGCATCGACAGGGTGGCGAGGCCGCGCAGGCGCGGCCTGGCGAACAGGTAGCCCTGGAACAGACCGATGCCGAGATCGCGCAGGGCCTCGTATTCATCGACGGTCTCGACCCCCTCGGCGACCGGCTCGATCCGGAGTTCGGCCAGCATCCTGGTCAGGTGGCCGACGACCGCGCGCCGCACCGGGTCGCGGTCGACGTCCCGGATCAGCGCCATGTCGAGCTTGACGATGTCCGGCTGGAAATCGGCCAGCAGGTCGAGATTGGAGAAGCCGGCGCCGAAATCGTCGATCGCCACCCGGAAGCCCATCGCGCTGTAGCTGGTCACGATCGCCCTGAGATGGGCCGCATCGCGCAGGCGCTCGTTCTCGGTGATCTCGAACATCAGCGATTCGTTGGCGAGGCCGCTGCGTCTCGCCGCGGCCAGGCTGCTGGCGATGCAGCGCTCCGGTTCGTAGATCGCCTTCGGGCTGAAATTGATCGACAGCAGCGCGCCGGTCGCGGCCAGGCCCAGCCCGCCCGCGATCTGGATGGCGGTGGTGCGGCAGAGCTGGTCGAAGGCGTAGAGATTGTCCGGCGTCACCCGCGCGAGAACGCTGGCGGCGCCTTCGCCCTGCGCGCCCCTGACCAGGGCTTCATGCGCGAAGATGGTCCCGTCTGGCCGCACGATCGGCTGAAACGCCATCGTGATCGGCATGTCGAATCCGCCTCGGCGCCCGCTCTTGCCGTCGGTCTCGCTGCCGTTCCGGCGCGCATCCTGGAAACAGGCACCACAGCCCTGTGCGGCCACGGGGGGAACGCTGGATGGCGGCGCGAAGATCGTGTCCATGCCGGGATCATGCCCGGGAGAAATTACCCCGCGGTTAATCCTGGTCCGCTCAGGAGACCGCCCGGGCTTCCGCGTCCAGCGCCTCTTCCGCCTCCAGCCAGGCGGTTTCCGCCGCCTGTTCCTCGCGGCCGATCGCTGCCAGCCTCGTGTTGGCGCGGGTGATGTCCTCGGTCTTGCCGCTGGCATAGAGCGCGGGATCGGCGAGCCGGGCCTCCAGCCCGGCGCGTTCCTGCGCCAGCCTGGCCAGCAGCGCCTCGGCCTCCTTCGCGCGCTTGCGCACCGGCGCCATCGCCTTGCGCTGCTCCGCGCGATCCCGCCGGTCCTCCGTCCGGGCCATGGCCGGGCGCGAACCCGGCTCGCGCGCCGCCTCCCTGGCACCTTCCCTGGCAGCTTCCCTGGCCCGCTCCGTCAGCCAGACCCGGTAATCCGCCATGTCCCCGTCGAACGGCGCCACCTTGCCGTCGCCGACCAGCCACAGCCGGTCGGCCACCAGCTCGACCAGATGCGGATCGTGGCTGATCAGCAGTACCGCGCCCTCGAACTGCGCCAGCGCCCGGATCAGCGCCTCGCGCGCATCCAGGTCGAGATGGTTGGTCGGCTCGTCCAGGATCAGCAGTTGCGGCGCGTCGCGCGTGGCCAGCGCCAGCAGCAGCCGGGCCTTCTCGCCGCCGGACAGATCGCGCGTCGGCGTGTCGGCGCGATCGGCGTCCAGACCGAACCGCGCCAGTTGCGCCCGCAGCGCCGTCGGCAGCGCCTGGGGCAGCGCCCGCGCCATGTGCTGCACCGGGGACTCGTCCGGCACCAGCTCGTCGGCCTGGTGCTGGGCGAAATACCCGACCCTGAGCTTCGGGCTGTGCCGCATCGTGCCGCCCAGCGGCGCCAGGCGGCCGGCGATCAGCTTGGCGAAAGTGGATTTGCCGTTGCCGTTGGCGCCCAGAAGCGCGATCCGGTCCTCCATGTCGATCCTGAGCGACATCCCGCCCAGCACCACCCGCCCGTCATAGCCGGCGCTGGCCCGCTCCAGCGTCAGCATCGGCGGCGCCAGTTGCGCCGGCTCCGGGAAGGCGAACCGGGTCGGTGCGTCCTCGACCACGCTGTCCAGCGCCGGCAGCCGCTCCAGCGCCTTGATCCTGGCCTGCGCCTGGCGCGCCTTGGTCGCCTTGGCGCGGAACCGGTCGACGAACGACTGCATGTGCGCCCGCTGCGCGGCGATCCGCTCCGCGGCCCGGTTCTGCTGCAGTGCCTGCTCGGTGCGGATGCGCACGAACTCGTCGTAGCCGCCAGGCGTCAGGCTGAGCTTGCCGCGATCGAGATGGGCGATCGCCTCCACCGCCCGGTCCAGCAGGCCGCGATCGTGGCTGACGATCAGCGCCGCGCCCGGGAACCGCGCCAGCCAGCCTTCCAGCCACAGCGTCGCTTCCAGGTCGAGATGGTTGGTCGGCTCGTCCAGCAGCAGCAGGTCCGGGTTCAGGAACAGGGCCGTGGCCAGCGCCACCCGCATGCGCCAGCCGCCGGAGAAATCGTCCACCGCCCGCGCCTGGGCGGCGGCATCGAACCCCAGTCCGGACAGGATGGCGGCCGCCCTGGCCGGCGCGCTGTCGGCGCCGATCGCGCGCAGCCGCTCATGGATGTCGGCCAGCCGCGCGCCGTCCGTGGCGGTCTCCGCCTCGACGAGCAAGGCGGTCCGCTCCAGGTCGCCGGCCAGCACGGTGTCGCGCAGGTTGGCCGGGCCGGACGGCGCCTCCTGCCGCACCCTGGCCATGCGCGCCCGGCTCGACAGGCGGATCTCGCCGCCATCCGGGGCGATGTCGCCGGCGATCGCCGCCAGCAGGGTGGATTTGCCGGCGCCGTTGCGGCCGACCAGGCCGATCCGCCGTCCCGGCTCGACCGACAGGTCGGCCTGGTCCAGCAGGGTGCGCCCGGCGACGCGCAGGCTCAGCTTGGAGAGGACGAGAAGACTCAACGGATACTCCTGAAGGCCGGGACCGTGCCCGCCGCCCGCTGGCAACCCGCACCGATTTGCTCTAAGCGGCGCCGGATTACATCATCCCACCAGGAGACCCATCATGGCGATCGAGCGCACCCTGTCGATCCTGAAGCCGGACGCGACCCGTCGCAACCTGACCGGCAAGATCAACGCCCTGTTCGAGGAGGCCGGTCTGCGCATCGTCGCCCAGAAGCGCATCCAGCTCAGCGACGCCATGGCTGGCGCCTTCTACGCGGTGCACAAGGAGCGGCCGTTCTACGCCAGCCTGGTCTCGTCGATGACCGCGGCGCCGGTGGTGGTGCAGGTGCTCGAGGGCGAGAACGCGGTGCTGGCGCATCGCGACGTGATGGGCGCCACCGACCCGAAGAAGGCCGCGCCGCATACCGTGCGCGCGCAGTTCGCCGAGAGCATCGAGGCGAACTCGGTGCACGGCTCGGACAGCGCCGAGAACGCCGCCACCGAGATCGCCTTCTTCTTCGCCGGCACCGAGATCCTTCCCTGAGCCGGACGGCGCCCGCTCCGGACTCCCACCCCGGGGCGGGCGCCCATGCCGGGCCTGCTGCGATCGCCGCCGCGGTGTTCGGCAACCTGCTGGAAGTGTTCGACTTCATCGCCTACGGCACCTTCGCGGTGCTGATCGGCCGGGCGTTCTTCCCGGCGCACGATGCCTACGTCAATCTCCTGCTCTCGGTGTCGACCTTCGGGGTCGGCTTCCTGACCCGTCCGCTCGGTGCGCTGCTGGTCGGGCTGCTGGCCGATCGCCATGGACGGCGCGCCGGCATGCTGGTCTCGCTCGGGCTGATGGGGCTCGGCAGCCTGATGATCGCGGTGCTGCCCGGCTATCGCAGCATCGGCCTGGCCGCGCCGCTGCTGCTGGTGGTGGCGCGCATGATCCAGGGCCTCGCCTGGGGCGCCGAGGCCGGTCCGGCCACCACCTACCTGATCGAGAACGCCCCGCCCGGAAAGGCCGGGCTGTATGCCTCCTGGCAATCCGCCAGCCAGTTGATGGCGGTGCTGGCCGCCGGCCTGATCGGGCTGGTGTCGGTGCGCGCGCTCGGCGAGACGGCGATGGCCGACTGGGGCTGGCGGATCCCGTTCGCGCTCGGCGTGCTGGTGGTGCCGGTCGGGCTGGTGCTGCGTCGCGGCATGCCGGAGATACCCCTTCCGGTCTCGCACGGCCGGGCGCGGGCGCTGGCGAGCGCCGGGCCGGTGGCGCTGCTCTGCGCGCTGATGCTGGTGATCGGCGGCACCGTCAGCCAGTATTTCCTCAACTACATCACCACCTATGCGCTGACCGTGCTGCATCTGCCGCAGGGCCTGTCGCTGCTCGGCACCGTGATCGGCGGCGTCGCCGGCACGCTGGCGGCGCTGGCCGGCGGCGCGCTGTCGGACCGCACCGGGCGCTTCGCCATCGTCGTGCTGCCCAGGCTGCTGCTCGGGCTGGGCATCGTGCCGATGCTGCTGGCGCTGCAGGCGATGCCGGGCGCGTGGATGTTCGGCCTGGTGACGGCGGCGATCGCCATCCTGCAGGTCGGCAGCTTCGCCGCCAGCCTGGTGCTGCTGTGCGAACTGTTCCCGCCGGAGGTCCGCAGCACCGGATTCGGCCTGCTCTATGCGGTCGGCATCGCCCTGTTCGGCGGTACCGCGCAGATCGTGTTCACCTGGCTGATCCATGTCTCCGGCGATCCGACCGCGCCCTCCTGGTATCTGGCGCTGGTCAACCTGCTCTGCGTCGCCGCCGGGCTCGGCCTGATGCGGCTGCGACCGCGGCAGCATCTTCCCCAAACCGCGTTCGGCTGATACCGACCCCCTGCCACAGAAGCGAGAGCAGCGCGATGATCGCAAACCGCCGGGTCGCCGTCGTCCTGCCGGCCTACAACGCCGCCCGGACCCTGGTGCAGACCTGCGCCGAGATCCCGCGCGACATCGTCGACGACGTGATCCTGACCGACGACGCCAGCCGCGACGACACGGTGCGGATCGCCGGCGAGCTCGGCCTGCACGTGATCCGGCACGATCGCAATCGCGGCTATGGTGGCAACCAGAAGACCTGCTACGCCGCCGCCCTGGCGCGCGGCGCCGACATCGTCGTCATGCTGCACCCGGACTACCAATATACCCCGACCCTGGTGCCGGCGATGGCGGCGATGCTGGCGTCGGGCCAGTACGACGCGGTGCTGGCCTCGCGCATTCTCGGCCGCGGCGCGATCGCCGGCGGCATGCCGCGCTACAAATACGTCGCCAACCGGGCGCTGACGCTGACGCAGAACATCATGATGGGCGCCAAGCTGTCCGAATATCACAGCGGCTATCGCGCCTGGACCCGCGCGGTGCTGGAGCGCCTGCCGCTGGAGCGCTGCTCGGACGATTTCGTGTTCGACAACCAGATGCTGGCGCAGGCGCACCATCTCGGCTTCCGGATCGGCGAGATCTCCTGCCCGACCAAGTATTTCGCCGAGGCCTCCTCGATCAACCTGCGTCGCAGCATCGTCTACGGGCTCGGCGTGCTGCGCACCGCGGCGCAATACCGGCTGCACCATGCCGGCCTGCGTCGCGACCGGCTGTTCGATGCCGACCGCCCTTGAGTCCGAGGCCCGCCGCGGCGGGCTGGCGCTTCGGGTCGGCCTGGCGGCTTTTCTGGTGGTGCTGGTCGCCGCCGGGATCGTCGTCGTCCGGCTCTGGCCGGACGCGGTCTCGCATCTGATCGACCGGGCGACGGCGATCGAGCGCATGCTGGGCGCCGCAGGCTGGGTACTGGCGGCGCTGCTCCAGGTGCTGATCGCGCTGTGCGGCATCCTGCCGGCCTCGGTCGGCGCGCTGGCGGCGGGCCTGGTGTATGGCGTCGTCGGCGGCTTCGTGCTGTCGGCGGTGGGCACGCTGGTGGGCGCCGCGCTGGCCTTCCTGCTGACCCGTACCCTGTTCCGCCCGCTGATCGCCCGCACCCTGCAGCGCCGCCCACGCTTCGCCCGGCTGGACGATGCGGTGTCGCGCGACGGCTGGCGCCTGGTCTGCCTGCTGCGCATCTCGCCGGTGATGCCGTTCGCCGTCACCAGCTACGCGCTCGGCCTGACCGCGCTCAGTTTCCGCAGCTACGCGATCGGCACGCTGGCCTCGCTGCCGGCGCTGCTCGGCTACGTGGTGCTGGGCCATCTGTCGGGCAGCGGCCTGACCGCGCTGGCGGCGCACCGCAATGGCTGGCTGCACTGGACGCTGCTGCTGCTGGCGATCGTGGCGACCGCGCTGCTGACGCTGAAGCTGGGCCAGATCCTGCGGCA
>CAIMSN010000040.1 GCA_903844135.1 uncultured Rhodospirillales bacterium
CAGTCCTCCGAAGGTCCCGATGGCGGCGTGTCCGGCTACGCCCTGTCGGCGCACCTGCAGCTCTGGCAGATCCCGTGCGGCAGCGGCAATTTCGATCGTCTCAGCCTGTTCGTCCTGGCCGATACCGACGCCGGCACCGCGGCGCCCGCCAGCTTCGCCACCCCGCCGCAGATCGTGCCGCACCCGCCCGGCATGCTGGTCAATGCCGAGATCGGCGACGACGGCCTGTCGCTGACCGCGACCGAGCCCAGCCGCGGCCTGAACGATTGCGGTGACCTGCGCCGCTATCGCTGGGACGGCACCCGCTTCCGCCTGTCGCTCGCCAGGCTGATGGCGGCCTGCCACGGTCTGACGCCGGAGGACTGGCCGACCATCTATCGCGACACCCCGTCGGACCCGGTCGAGTGAGCAAGTCATGATGGCCTGGCCGATCTACGCACTGGCCGCCGTCGCGGAGATCGCCGGCTGCTACGCGGTGTGGGCCTGGCTGCGCCTGGGCCGCTCGGCCTGGTGGCTGCTGGCGGCGATCCCCTGCCTGCTGCTGTTCGCCTGGCTTCTGACCAGGGTGGACACCGACGCGGCCGGCCGCGCCTACGCCGCCTATGGCGGTATCTACGTGCTGAGCGCGCTGGCCTGGCTCCGCCTGGTCGACGGCATCCGTCCCGACCGCTGGGACCTGGCCGGGGTGACGCTGTGCCTGTGCGGCAGCGCGCTGATCCTGCTCGGACCGCACCGGACCTAGAGCATCATCCGATCGAACGGACTTGTTCGATCGGATAGAGATGCTCGCTGAAACAACAGGCTAGAGCATCAGCTCAGTTCTCGGTGCCGAGCTGCAGCCCGAGCCCCGCAAGCCCGGCCAGCAGCACCGTCATCGCCAGCGACGTGCCGAGCGCCAGCAGCGCCATCCTGATCAGCGTCCCCGGCACGCTGCGCCGGTAGACCCCGCGCAGATGCACGAACAGATGCACCGGCAGCGTCAGCAGCACCAGCACCCCCAGCAAGCTCCAGACCGCGCCCAGCAGGAACGAGGCGATGAACACCAGCCCGACGAAGCTCAGCGAATGGGTGCAGACCACCACATGGTCGTACAGCGAGAAGCCCCGACGCGGCAGATACAGCACCCACAGCATCAGCGCCGCCATCGGCAGCATGGCGATGGTGAAGCGCTCGGACCATTCCCGCATCACCGCCACCACCTCCTCCGGCCGCGCTACCGCGCGATCGAGATGGGTGTGCAGCCAGCCATCCGCCCATCGCCAGCCGACCGACAGCTTGGCGATCGAGGCGACCACCTTTGCCTGCTGGTCGGCCGGAATGACGATATGGTTCATGGTCTCGCCGGTAACCGAGCCGACCGTGAAGGCCAGCAGCATCATTACGAAGAACAGCCGCAGCGGCGGGATCTCCGACGCCCTGCGTCCGCGCAGGTAGTCCAGCGTCAGACCCGCTGGATCGACCGCCAGCCGACGCAGCGTCCGCCACAACCGGCTGTCGGCATGGCTGACGATCTCCATCAGCTCGGCGCCGAGCCGCAGCATCGAGCGATGCGCCGGTCCGGCCTTCTGGCCGCACGCCTGGCACCAGGGCCCGGCCGGCATCGCCCCGCAATTCAGGCAGGCGGCAGGCGACGCCTCTCGCGCGTCGCCGGGATGCGCGCCCGCTGGATGCAAGTCGGACCGCTCTCCAGACATCATTCCGGTGCTCATCGCGGTCGCGCCCTTTGAAGCCGTAGCCCGACGCCATAGATAACAGGGCCCGGCGCGGTTCGCCCGCACCGGTTTGCGCCCAGCCAGTTTGCGCCCGATCTGCCGCGAGAACAGGATCTTGTCCTCCATGCCCAGCGACGCCGCCGTTTCCGCTCCCGAACTGCCACGCTGGGACCTGGCCGACCTCTATGACGGACAGGACAGCCCGGCGCTGGAGCGGGACCTCGCCGAGGCGGACCGCGCCGCGCAGGCCTTCTCCGCCGCCTATGCCGGCCGGCTCGGCCGGCTCGACGCCGCCGGCCTGGTCGCCTCGATCGCCGAATACGAGCGCATCGACGTCCTGCTCGGGCGCGCCGCCTCCTATGCCGGGCTGCTGTTCGCCGGCGATTCCGAGGATGGCGCGATCGGCCGCTTCTACCAGTCGATCAACGAGCGCGTGACGCAGATCTCCACGCGGCTGATCTTCTTCACGCTGGAGCTCAACCTGCTCGGCGAGGATCATCTCGCGGCGCTGCGCTCCGATCCCGAAGGCGGACCGGCCCTGGCGCGCTGGCAGCCGTTCCTGCGCGACCTGCGCGTGTTCCGGCCGCACCAGCTCTCGCAGGAGGTCGAGCGCGTCCTGCACGAGAAATCGGTCACCGGAGCCTCCGCCTGGAGCCGCCTGTTCGACGAGACCATGGCCGCCCTGCGCATCGATGTGGATGGAGAACGCCTGACCGTCGGTGACGCGCTCAATCTGCTGTCCGATCGCGATCGCGCCGTGCGCGAACGCGCCGCGAAGGCGATCGGCGAGACCTTCTCGCAGAACATCCGGCTGTTCTCGCTCATCACCAACACGCTGGCCAAGGACAAGGAGATCTCCGACGGGCTGCGCGCCTATCCGCGTCCCGGCAGCGCCCGCAACCGCGGCAACATGGTCGAGGACGAGGTGGTCGATGCCCTCGTCACCGCGGTGACCGGCGACTACGCGCGGCTCTCCCATCGCTACTACGCGATGAAGGCGCGCTGGCTCGGGCTGGAGAAGCTCCAGCACTGGGACCGCAACGCCCCGCTGCCGGACGATACCGACACCGCGATCTCCTGGGACCAGGCCCGCACCCGCGTGCTCGACGCCTATACCGGCTTCGCGCCGGAACTCGGCCGGATCGCCGAACGCTTCTTCGAGCGTCCCTGGATCGACGCCGAACTGCGCCCCGGCAAGTCCAGCGGCGCGTTCGCGCATCCGACCGTGCCGACCGCGCATCCCTACATCCTGATGAACTATCACGGCCGCAGCCGCGACGTGATGACGCTCGCCCATGAGCTTGGCCACGGCATCCATCAGGTGCTGGCGGCGGAGCAGGGCTACCTGATGAGCTCGACCCCGCTCACTCTGGCCGAGACCGCCAGCGTGTTCGGCGAGATGCTCACCTTCCGCGCCCTGCTCGACGCCGAGACCGACCCGTCCCGCCGCCGCCGCATGCTGGCCGGCAAGGTCGAGGACATGCTCAACACCGTGGTGCGGCAGATCGCCTTCTACCGCTTCGAGACCCTGCTGCACGACGAACGGCGCTGCGGCGAACTGCTCCCCGAGCGCATCGGCGAACTCTGGCGCCAGGTGCAGACCGAGAGCCTCGGACCGGCGTTCGAGTTCACCCCCGACTACGACGTGTTCTGGGCCTATGTGCCGCATTTCGTGCACTCGCCGTTCTACGTCTATGCCTACGCGTTCGGCGACTGCCTGGTGAACGCGCTGTACGGCGTGTTCCAGGACGGGCATCCCGGTTTTCAGCGCAACTACGTCGAGATGCTGAAGGCCGGCGGCACCAAACGGCACAAGGAGCTGCTGGCCCCGTTCGGCCTCGACGCCAGCGATCCCGCCTTCTGGCGCAAGGGCCTCGACGTCATCGCCGGCTTCATCGACGAACTCGCCGCGACCGAGGGTCCCGACCATGGCTGAGCGGGATCTCGACCGCGGCAGCATGTTCGGCGAGATCAAGCGTCTCGCGCGCACCTCCGGCGCGGTCGGCGGCATCGCCGCGCGGCTGGCCGGCAACCGCATCGGCATCCGCACCGACAAGACCGCGCATGCCGAGGATCTGCGTGCCATCCTGGGCGGGCTCAAGGGGCCGCTGATGAAGGTGGCGCAGATCCTGTCCACCATTCCGGATGCGATTCCCGCCGAATATGCCGAGGAACTCGCTCACTTGCAGGCCAACGCGCCGGCGATGGGCTGGTCGTTCGTGCGACGTCGCATGGCCAACGAGCTCGGACCCGACTGGGAGCGGAAATTCGCCGATTTCGAGCGCGTGGCGATCGCCGCCGCCAGCCTCGGCCAGGTGCATCGCGCCACCCTGCCGGACGGCCGCAAGGTCGCCGCCAAGCTGCAATATCCCGACATGAGCGCCACCGTCGAGGCCGATCTGCGCCAGCTCAAGGTCGCCATCGCCGTCTATCATCGCCTCGACAACGCGATCAAACAGGACGACGTCTTCAAGGAACTCGCCGAGCGCGTCCGCGAGGAGCTCGACTACACGCGCGAGGCGGCGCATCTGCGGCTGTATCGGCTGATGCTGGCGGGCCACGACGACATCGCCGTTCCGGCGCCGATCGAGGACCTCTCCACCCGCCGCCTGCTGACCATGGAATGGCTCGACGGCATCTCGATCAAGGACTATCTCGCCGGCAATCCGAGCCAGGAGAGCCGCAACGCCGTCGCCAAGGCGCTGTTCGTCGCCTGGTATCTGCCGCTCTATCGCTACGGCGTGATCCATGGCGACCCGCATCTCGGCAATTTCCAGGTCCGCGCCGATCAGGGGCTGAGCCTGCTGGATTTCGGCGCCATCCGCGTGTTTCCGGCGAAGTTCATCCAGGGCGTCGTCGACCTGCAGCAGGCGATCGAACGCAACGATGACGACCAGGCCTTCCACGCCTACCAGGCCTGGGGCTTCACCGGCCTGACGCGGGAAAAGATGGAGGTCCTGAACGAATGGGCCCGCTTCCTGCACGAACCGCTGCTGCAGGACCGCGTCCGCCCGATCCAGGAAAACGACGACCCGACCTTCGGTCGCTCCGTGGTCGAACGGGTCCATGCCGGCCTGCAACGCACCGGTGGGGTGCGGCCGCCGCAGGAATTCGTGCTGATCGACCGCTCCGCCATCGGTCTGGGCAGCGTCTTCCTTCGTCTCGGCGCCAGGCTCAACTGGCATCGCCTGTATCACGAGACCATCGAGGGTTTCGACGCCGCCCATCTCGCCGAGCGACAGGCGGCGGTCCTCGCGGAGGCGCGGGTTCCGGGGCCTCTGCCGTAACCCGCCCGCCGGTGGGCGATGGTCCGCCGGAAACCGCTGCCGGTTATCCTTTCAGGAACGCATCCGCGGTCCGCAGGCTGAGCGCCATGATGGTCAGCGCCGGGTTCGCCGCCAGCGCGCTCGGGAACACCGAGTTGTCGCAGATCCACAGATTGTCGATCTCGTGACTCCTGCCGACGGCATCGACGACGTTTCGGTCGGGATCGTGACCCATCCGGCAGGTGCCGATCGTGTGCGCCGCGCGCGGCGCCACCCAGATGTCCGAAGCGCCGGCCTGTTCCCACACCGCGCGCATGGTCCGCGTCGCATGCGCATCCATCGCCTGCTCGTTTTCTCCATAGCCGAAGCTGATCAGCGGCTTGCGCAAGCCGCTGTCGTCGATCTCGTCGGACAAGGTCAGGCTGTTGTCGTCGCTCGGCAGGCAGTCGCCGTTGATGCCGATGCCGCCGGCCCGATTATAGCCCATCAGCGCATCGGTCAGGGCCGGGCCCCTGATGCCGCGCCCGCGCGCCATCGCGTTGGCCCACGTCACCGGCATCACCCCCAGGCTCTGCACCAGATAGCCGCTGGCGAAGTCGGCATCCCTCGGTCGCAGGAAATCCTCGGTCATCAGCGAGGACGGGTAGCCCTTGTTCATGACCATCGAATCGTCGAACGACCCCCACACCTGCGTCGCCACGTGCGCCATGTAGTTGCGCCCGACCTGGCCGCTGCCGTTGCCGAACCCGGCCGCCAGCATCAGCCGCGGTGTCTCCACCGCGCCGGCGCACAGGAACAGCGCGCGGCATTTCTGCGCCTGCAACATGCCGTCCGTGCGATACACGACGGCGACGATCCGTCCGGCCATGTCGCGCTCTACCCCCACCGCCATGCAGCCGGTGCGGATCTCCGCCCCCGATGCCATGGCTTCCGGGATATAGGTATTCGCCGTGGTCGCCTTGGCGTCGTTGCGGCAGCCCTGGTGACAGGCCCCGCACCCGACGCAGGCCGATCGTCCCGCTCGCGCCAGTGTCAGCACCGCCGCCGGCGAGGGCGCCGTGGTGATGCCCAGCGCATCGCAGCCGAGCCGCATCTTCGCTGCCGGCGCGTTGCCGGCGGCCGGTCCCATCAGGTAGCGGCGCGCCGGATCCCACGGGTAATGTGCCGGCCCGGAGACGCCGATATCGCGCTCGACCTGCTCCAGATACGGTTTCAACTCCTCGACCGTCAGCGGCCAGTCATGGCCGCTTCCGGTTTCGCTGCGCAGCCGGAACTCGCGCGGATCCGGACGCGGCGTGAACGCGCCCCAGTGCAGCGTCGAGCCGCCGACGCCGATGCCGCTATTGTTGGCGCCGAACGCCTCCGGGTCGCGTCCGGTACTCAGCCGCTCGCCCATCCAATACAGATCCGCCGAGGCGATCTCGTCCGGGGTGTAGTCGTTCGAGACGCGGTGCCGCCCCGCCTCGAGCGCCACCACCGAGAGACCTGCCGCCGCCAGCTTCGCCAGCAGCGGGCCGGCTCCCGCGCCGGTGCCCACCACGACCACATCGACCGGCTCGCCGGCCGGGTAATGCCGCGTCATGCCCGGACGCCCAGCGGCGGCAGGGCGTATTCCGACGGCGCGAAGCCGGTCAGCGCCGCGTCGCCGCCGGTCTGCACCGCGACGCAGCCGATCCGCTCCTGCACCTTGGGATGCGCCATGAACAGCCGCGCGGCATCGCCGCGCACCTCCTCGAACCAGAGCTGCATCTGCGTGCCGGACAGGAACTCCGGCGCCTTGCCACCCAGCGTACCTGCCGCCAGCCGGTCCAGCATCCCGTCCTGTTCCGCGTCTGGAACGTCCACGAACGCCGCGCCGTGTCGCGCGCGCGAGACCTCTTCCAGCGTCGCCAGGCCTTTGCGGTAGCTGTCCTGGTCCCGCGGCAGCGCGGCGAAGCGCCAGCCATCGCCGGTCGCCTCCGCCAGCATCGCGTCCAGCCTCGCCGCGAGATCGATGCGCAGCCCGTCCGGCCGCGGCAGGATCCGGTCGACCAGCGTGCGCAGGCAGGCCAGCGCCGCCTCGTCCAGTACACGCGGCCGATACCCGGCATCGTCGGGCCGGGCGCGCGCTTGCAGCGCGGCCCTGGTGCGGCTGGTGATCCGCCCCGCCTCATGCACTGTTTCGTGCCCGGTCCCGTGCCTGGCCTCGAGCACGTGCCCGGCTGCGGCCAGACCGAGTCCGGCGACGAAAGCGCCGATCAGCGACGCGACCCGGTCCGGCTGTTCCATCGGCAGGAGATGCGCGGCGCCTTCGACGATCTCCAGCCGCGCCGCCGGCAGATGCGGCAGCGTCAGCGCCTGTTGCGCGTCCGGACCGAGCGCCGCGTCATCGGCGCCGGCCAGGAGCAGGGCAGGGGTGTCGATGGTCCCGATCGCACCGGTCAGGTCCTCGCGGCTGCCATGCTCGAGCCAGTGTCTCCAGGCCTGGCGCGACATGCGCAGCACGTCGGCGACCGCGCGCTCGTGCAGCGTGTCCGGCAGCCGGTCCGACACGTTCGCCAGGATGAACCCGTCCGCCTCGCGCCGGCTCCGCGCCGCATCGCCCTCGAACCAGCCCAGCATCTCCTCTCGCTTGCCGCCCGGCATCGGCTCGGGCGATGGCGGCGAGCCGGCCGCCAGGACCAGCCCGGACAATCCCGCCAGACGCCGCTCGCCGTCCGCCGCCCGCCTGGCGATCAGCAGCGCCACCTTGGCGCTCATGCTGTGCCCGACCAGCACCCACGCTCCGGAAACCCGGCCGGCGATCTCCGCCTCGATCCAGTCCGCCATCTCCGCCACCGGGCGGCCATCCAGCGTCGCGGCGGCGCCGAACCCGGGCAGGTCGAGCCGCACGCAGCGATGGTCGCGTTCCAGCCGTTCCTCGACCGGTTTCCAGGTCTCGGCGCTGCCACCGAGGAAATGCATGAACACAAGTGCGGGCGACGCTCCGGGAACCGGCATCGGGCAGAGGCTTTCTCAGTGTGATCCCGGTGCAACCGGCCCTGGCCGTCGCGGTTGCCAAGCTGCCGGGATCAACAGATCGTTGCGGGCGGCCGACACGGCCCCACATCGAGACAAGCGTGCCAACAGCCCAGGATCGTTCCATGCCCCGTATCGTCCGTTTCCACGAAACCGGTGCACCGGAAGTCATGCGGATCGAGCAGCTTCCCGCCCGCGAGCCGGCCGAGGGCGAACTCCGCATCGCCGTCCGCGCCATCGGACTCAACCGCGCCGAGGCGATGTTCCGCGCCGGCCAGTATCTCGAGAGCCCGGTGCTGCCGTCCGCGCTCGGCTACGAGGCTGCCGGGCTGGTCGACGCGGTCGGTCCCGGCGTCTCCGGCTTCACCGTCGGCCAGCCGGTCAGCACCATCCCCGCCTTCTCCATGACCCGCTACGGCATGTATGGCGACACGGTGATGGCGCCCGCCTTCGCCTGCGTCGCCCATCCGGAATCGCTGGCCTTCGACAAGGCCGCCGCCGCCTGGATGCAGTATCTCACCGCCTGGGGGGCGCTGCATCAGATCGCCGGCCTCAAGGCCGGCGACACGGTGCTGATCCCCGCCGCCACCAGCAGCGTCGGGCTGGCGGCGATCCAGATCTGCAGGGCCGCCGGCGCCACGCCGATCGCCCTCACCCGGACCGAAGTCAAGCGCCAGGCCCTGATGGAGGCCGCGCCCGGCACCGAGATCGTCGTCACCGAGCAGCAGGATCTGGTGGCGGAGACCATGCGCCTGACCGGCGGAAAGGGCGCCCGCATCGCCTTCGATCCGGTCGGCGGACCGACAGTCGAGAAGCTGGTCGCAGCCCTGTCGCAAGGCGGCGTCCTGTTCCAGTATGGCGCCCTCAGCACCGAGCCGACCCCGCTGCCGCTGTTTCCGCTGCTGGGCAAGCAGCTCACCATCCGCGGCTACACGCTGTTCGAAATCACCCAGAGCAGAGAGCGATTGGCGGCCGGCAAGCGTTACGTGCTCGACGGTCTCGCCTCCGGTGCGCTTGACCCGGTCATCGCCCGGCATTTCCCGTTCGAGGAGGTGGTCGAGGCGCACCGGTTCATGGAATCCAACGCCCAGGTCGGCAAGATCGTGCTGACCCTCCCAGGCTGACTCCCAGGCTGACTCCCAGGCTGACTTCCAGGCTGGCTTCCAGACTGACGGAGCCGCGCCATGACCTGCCCCGACCAGGAGAGCTGACACGATGAGCATCCCGCCGCTGCTGGCTCTGCTCGTGGCGTGGTCTGTCCTCGGCACCGCCTGCGGGCTCTGGCTCGATCGTCGCCAGGCCGCCGCGATCGCCGCGCACCGCGACCAGGTGCCGCCCGCCTTCGCCTCCAGCGTCAGCCTGGAGCAGCATCAGCGCGCCGCCGCCTACGGGCTGGCGCGCCTGCGCACCAACGTGGTGTCCAGCCTGACCGATCTCGCGGTCGGGCTGGCCGCGCTCCTGTTCGGCTTCGACCTCGCCGCCCGCCTGGTCGGATCGCTGGTGCCGGAGGGGGTGATCCGCAGCGTGCTGATCCTGGGCGTGCTGTGGATCGCCGCCACCGTGATCGCGGTGCCGATGCAGGCCTTCCGCGTGCTGGTGCTGGAGCACCGGTTCGGCTTCAACCGCACCAGCGCCGTCGCCTTCGCCCGCGATACGATCCTGCAAATTATGCTCAGTGCGGCGATCGGCGCGCCGCTGCTCGCCGGCCTGTTCCTGGCGATGCGCGATTTGCACGGTCCGTGGTGGCTGCTCGCCTGGGCGGCGCTTTCGCTCCTGACGCTTGCCGCCCCATCCTTCTACCTGCGGATCATCGCCCCGCTGTTCAACCGTTTCGTGCCGCTGCGGGCGGCGATCGCCGCCCCGGTGACGGCGCTGCTCGAACGCACCGGCTTTCGTGCCGGTGCCCTGCTGGAGATGGACGCCTCGAAGCGCTCCAGCCGGGGTAACGCGTATGTGATGGGGATCGGCCCGGCCAAGCGGATCGTGCTGTTCGACACGTTGATCGACGCCCACCCTGCGGACGAGATCGAGGCGGTGGTGGCGCACGAGCTCGGCCATCTGCATCACCGCCACACCATCACCGGCACCCTGCGCGGCATCGTCATGCTGTTCGGGCTGTGCGCCGCGGTCGGCTTCCTGTCGCGCCAGCCCTGGCTGCAGCCCGGCTTCGGCATATCCCATCCCGACCCGTCGCTCGGGCTGATGCTGTCCCTGCTTCTGGTCGGCATCGCCGGGCCGGCTCTGTCCCTGGCCGGCAACGCGGTGTCGCGGCGCCACGAGTACCAGGCCGACGCCTTCGCCCGGCGCATGGTCGGCGCCGCGCCGATGATCTCGGCGCTGACCCGCCTGTCGCGCGACAACGCCTCCACCCTGACCCCGGACCGGCTTTATTCGCTGGTGCATCACACCCATCCGCCGGTGCCGCTGCGGGTCGCCCGGCTGATCGAGGAGGCGTCCGCGTGAGCGTGGCGCCGCTTCGGCTTTTGAAACCAATTTCCCGGTCATACGTGTTGTGTCCCGAGACGTCGTTCCCGGCAGGATCGCATCGGGGGCAGGCTCGCACTCTGGGATTGGCCGCATGACTCAGACCATCCGCACCCTCGCCCACCGGCCCGGTCGCCAGCCCGGCGCCGATGCGCGCAAACCGAGCGAGATCCCCCCGGCCGGCTGGCTGCAGGTCGGCAAGCGCGTCGCCGTCGCCTTCATCAACGACCGCGTCATGGCCGAGGCCGCGAGCTGCACATTCTACACCCTGCTGGCGCTGTTCCCGGCGATCGCCACCTTGATCTCGATCTACGGGCTGTTCACCGACCCGAAATCGCTGGAGGCGCAATTGCAGTCGATGCAGGGGGTGGTGCCCGGCGGCGGCCTGGACCTGATCAAGGGCCAGATCACCGCACTCACCTCCAGCCCGCCCAAGGCGCTCGGCTTCGGCGTCGCCATCGGTCTGGCGACGTCGCTCTGGAGCGCCAACAACGGCATGAAGTCGCTCTTCGACGCGCTCAACGTGGTCTATCACGAGAAGGAGAAGCGCAGCTTCATCCGGCTGACCATCCAGACCTTGGGCTTCACCCTCGGCGCGGTGCTGTTCCTGATCCTGGCGATGTTCACGGTGGTCGCGCTGCCGATCGTGCTCAACTTCGTCGGCCTCGGCAGCATCGCCAACACGGTGCTGTCGCTGGTGCGCTGGCCGCTGATGCTGCTGCTGCTGACCGTGGGTCTCGGCGTGATCTATCGCTACGGCCCGAGCCGCACCGCCGCCAGCTTCCACTGGCTGAGCTGGGGCGCCGCGTTCGCGTCGATCCTCTGGGTGGTGGTCTCCGCCGCCTTCTCCTACTACGTCGCCAATTTCGGCAGCTACAACAAGACCTACGGCTCGCTCGGCGCGGTGATCGGCTTCATGACCTGGATCTGGATCTCGACCATCGTCGTGCTGATGGGCGCGGAGCTCAACGCCGAGCTCGAGCTGCAGACCAGCCACGACACCACGGTCGGGCCGGAGCGCGCCGCCGGACAGCGCGGCGCCTTCAAGGCCGACCACCAGGTGGATACCCAGGCCGATCCGGCGCGAGTATAGAGGCCGCGGCAACACCGGAGCGCTCCCATGGCCGACGATTTCCAGACCCTGCCGTCCGGCATCCAGTTTCGCGACGAGCTGGTCGGCACCGGCGACGAACCGAAACAGGGCCAGACCGTGACCGTCCACTATACCGGCTGGCTCGACCAGGATGGCGCGCAGGGCAAGAAGTTCGACAGCTCGCGCGACCGCGGCCAGCCGTTCCGCTTCACCCTGGGCGTGCAGCAGGTGATTTCCGGCTGGGATATCGGCGTCGCGAGCATGCGGGTCGGCGGCCGCCGCACCCTGCGCCTGCCGCCAGAGCACGGCTACGGCGCCCGCGGCGCCGGCGGCGCGATCCCGCCCAACGCGACGCTGCTGTTCGACGTGGAGCTGCTCGGCGTCGGCTGAGCGGAGCTCGCGCCTGTCTGCGAACCCGCGCCCTGGCGGCCATTCGCGGCCGGCTGCCAGCGCCGCGCATGATATGGCCGAGCCGGGGCTCGGCCGGCTCGGCTGATCCGCCGCAGTGCACACCGGCGACGCTATCGCGGCTCCCCTGTCGCCACCCCATAGCCACCACCGCCCGGGGTCTCGATGGTGATGCGGTCGCCCGGCGCCAGTTCGGCCTGATCCACGCCGGCCAGCGTCTCGCGGCGCCCGTCGGCGCGGTCGATCCATTGCCGGCCGGTGGCGCCGTCGGCGCCGCCGGCGAGCCCGAACGGCGCCACCGTGCGGCGCGACGATACCAGCATCGCCGTCATCGGCTCCAGGAACCGCAGGGTCCGGATCAGCCCGTCGCCGCCGCGATGCACGCCGGCGCCGCCCGAACCGCGCCGCAGCGCGAACCGCTCGACCCGCACCGGCAGGCGCATTTCCATCACCTCCGGATCGGTCATCCTGGTGTTGGTCATGTGGCTCTGCACCCCGTCGGCGCCGTCGAAATCCGGGCCGGCGCCGGTGCCGCCGCCGATGGTCTCGTAATATTGCCGGGTCGCATCGCCGAACACGAAATTGTTCATCGTCCCCTGCGCCGACGCGCACGCGTCCAGCGCGCCGAGCAGCGCATTGGCCACCGCCTGCGACAGTTCGGTGTTGCCGGACACCACCGCGGCGCCAGGACGCGGCGACAGGAAGCTGCCCTCCGGCACGTGGATGTCGATCGGCCGCAGGCAGCCGTCGTTGAGCGGGATATCGTCGTCGAGCAGGCAGCGCAGCACGTACAGGATGGAGGCGCGCACCACCGCCGGCGGCGCGTTGAAATTGCCGGGTCGCTGCGGCGCGGTGCCGGTGAAATCGATGCGGGCGGTGCGGCAAGCGCGGTCGATCGCCACCCGGACGCAGAGCGGCGCGCCGTCGTCGAGCAGGGTGGTGCGCGCCCCGTCCGGCAGCCGCCCGAGCAGGCGCCGCACCGCCCGATCGGCATTGTCCATCACGTGGCCGGCATAGGCGGCGATCGTGGTCCAGCCGTAGCGCGACGCGATCCGCGCCAGCGCCGCCAGCCCGGCCTGGTTGGCGGCGATCTGCGCCATCAGGTCGGCGACGTTGGTGTCCGGATCGCGCGCCGGGAACGGTGCGTCGCGCAGCAGCGCGCGCAGCGCCGCCTCGCGGAAATGCCCGTCGGCGCAGACCAGCACATCGTCGAGCACCACCCCTTCCTGGTCGAGCGCGGTCGAGAACGGCGGCACCGAGCCCGGTGTGATGCCGCCGATATCGGCATGATGCCCGCGACTGCCGACGAAGGCGCGTAGAACCCCGTCGCCGTCGAACACCGGGGTGACGAGCGTCACGTCCGGCAGATGGGTGCCGCCATGGAACGGATCGTTCAGCGCCACCGCGTCGCCCGGACGCAGCCGGTCGCCACGCACCCGGATCACGTGGCGCACGCTTTCGCCCATCGCGCCCAGATGTACCGGCACGTGCGGCGCGTTGGCGATCAACTGCCCGTCCGCATCGAACAGGGCGCAGGAGAAATCCAGCCGCTCGCGGATGTTCACGCTGAGCGCGGTGTTCTGCAGCACCGCGCCCATCTGCTCGGCGACGCTCATGAACATCGCGTTGAACAAAGCCAGCCGGACCGGATCGGGGCAGGAGAGGGATGCCTGGTCGGGCGGGGGCGCGCCCTCGAGCGGGTTCGTCCGGCGCAGCACCAGCCCGCCACGCGGTTCGACCAAAGCCTCCCAGCCGGCCTCGACCATGGTGGTCGCGTTCGCCTCGGTGATCAAAGCGGGGCCGGCGATCCTCGCCCCGGCGCCGAGCGCCGCGCGATCATGCATCGGCGTCGGCCGCATCGTGGTGCCGTCCCACACCGGCACCAGAATCGGCTCCGGAACCTGGCTGGAGACCGGCAGCGCGGGTTCCTGGATCGTCCGGCCGGGCGAGGCGGCCTCGACCAGCACCGCCCGCACCACCAGGGCCCGGTCCGGGCTGGCGAAACCGAACCGCGCGCGATGCCCTTCCGTGAAGGACGCGCGCATCCGCGCGGCGTCCTCCAGCCTCACCGCCAGCCAGCTCTCGCTGCCGGCGTAGCGCAGTTGCACCTGGCGCGTGCATGTCAGCGTGGCAGGATCGGCGCCATCCTCGACCAGCGCGTCCGTCGCCGCGCGCTCCAGTCGCTCGGCCAGCGCCAGCAGCGGCGCGGCGTCGTCCAGCGCGCGCTCGACCGCCTGCATGCGCAGCACCGACTGGTCGGCCAGCCCGATCCCATAGGCCGACAGCAGCCCGGCGCGCGGATGGATGAACACCCGCTCCAGCCCGAGCGCGTCCGCGACCATGCAGGCATGCTGGCCGCCGGCGCCGCCGAAGCAGGCCAGGGTGAAACCGTGCAGGTCGCGGCCGCGCGCCAGGCTGATGCGTCGGATCGCTTCCGCCATCTGCTGCACCGCCAGCGCCAGGGCGCCCGCGGCGATCGCATGCGGCGCGAGCGGCGTGCCGGCCCGCGCGCACTGGTCCGACAGCGATGCGAACCC
>CAIMSN010000041.1 GCA_903844135.1 uncultured Rhodospirillales bacterium
GCGCCGCGGCAGGCGCCGCGCTTGGTGACGAAATTGTAGATTCCGCCGCGGCCTTGCGCGTCGCCCGGATACCAGTTCTGCACCGTGGAGTATTTGATCGACGCGTCGTCCATCGCCACCAGCTCGACCACCGCGGCATGAAGCTGGTTCTCGTCGCGCATCGGCGCGGTGCAGCCCTCGAGATACGAGACCGCGGCGCCGTCCTCGGCGATGATCAGGGTCCGCTCGAACTGCCCGGTATTGCGCGCATTGATGCGGAAATAGGTCGACAGCTCCATCGGGCAGCGCACCCCCTTGGGGATGAACACGAACGAGCCGTCGGTGAACACCGCGGAGTTCAGCGCGGCGTAGAAATTGTCCGACGCCGGCACCACCGTGCCGAGATACTGGCGCACCAGTTCGGGATGTTCGCGCACGGCCTCGCTGATCGGGCAGAAGATCACCCCCACCTTGGCCAGGGTCGAGCGGAAGGTGGTCGCCACCGACACGCTGTCGAACACCGCGTCGACCGCCACCTGCGGCCGGTCCGCATCACCGCCCTCGGACGGCGCGCCGTCGGCGCCCTCGACGCCGGCCAGGATCGCCCGCTCCTTGAGCGGAATGCCCAGCTTCTCGTACATCGCCAGCAGCTCGGGATCGACCTCGTCGAGCGATTTCGGGCCCGGCTTCTTCTTCGGCGCAGCGTAGTAATGCGCGTCCTGGAAGTCGATCGGCGGATGATTGCCCACACGCGACCAGAGCGGCGTCTTCATCTCCAGCCAGGCGGCGAACGCCTTGAGGCGCCAGGCCAGCAGCCACTCGGGCTCCTGCTTGCGCGCGGAGATCAGCCGGATCGTGTCCTCGTTGAGCCCCTTGGGCGCGAGGTCCATCTCGATCGCGGTCTCGAAGCCCCATTTGTAGTTCGATTGGGTGAGGGTCTCGACGGTATTCAGGGTCTCGGCGACAGCAGGCATGAGAACCTCACTCGGCAGCAAAGGAAGTGGACACGGCCAGGGACGGAGACCGTGACGAAGGCGGGGACGAAGACGGGGACAAAGACGGGGACGAAGACGGCATTTGGGTGCTGCAGCAGGCGACGTCCATGCTGTCCAGCGTGATCCTGGTGAGCGTTTCGCGGATCGCGTCGTTCACCGGATCCCAGCGGCCGCGGATCGGGCAGCATTGCTGCGCCTCGCAGCCGCCGGTGACGCCGTCGACACAGGCGGTCAGCGAAATCGGGCCGTCGATCGCCGCGATCACCTTGGCGACCGGTATCGCCGACAGGCTCGTCGCCAGACGGTAGCCGCCACGGGCGCCGCGCTGCGACGCCACCAGCCCGGATGCGGCCAGCGCCTTGAGCACCTTGGCGACCGTCGGCTCCGGAATGCCGGTCGCCTGCGCCAGGGTCGGCGACGTGGTGACCTCGCCCTGGTGCGAGAGCTGCACCAGCACGACCACCGCGTAATCCGTCAGCTTGGACAAGCGGAGCATGACGCCTCGTCTATCATCCCGGACCGACATGGTCCTGTTTCCGGGAGATGAGGCCGGACAGGCAATCCGTCAAGGGTTTTCGCTCCTGGAGGCGCTGGTGGAAAGCGCTTCCGGTCTCACGGACTCTCCGACCGGCCGAACAGCAGAGACAGGCCGACATAGAGCAGTCCGCCGACCATCGCGCCGACCAGCGTGCCGTTGATCCTTACATATTGCAGGTCGGGCCCGAGCCTGAGCTCGACCCGCTCGGTCAGCGCCCTGGTGTCCCAGCCCGTCACCACCTGGCCGATGAAGCCGGAGAGCCGTGCCCGCAGCCCGGGCAGCGCCTCGCGTGCGAGCGCCAGGGTCGCCCGCGTCACCGCACGCCGCACCGCCTCGTCCTCGATCAGGGACGCGGCACCGCCGGCGACCGACTTGGCCACCAGGCCGCGCATCCAGCCGTCTGGCCGCGCCAGATCGGTCTCGATCGCGCCGCGCGCCCGCAACCAGACATCGGCCGCCCAGAAGCGCAGGCTCTCATGCGTGAACAAGCCGCGCAGCGTATCGCCCAGATCGCGGGCGCGGTCGGGGTCGGTCTCGATCAGGTCGATCTCGTGCCGGATCCAGTCGGTGACCGCCTCGCGCAGATCGGAATCGTGCGGATCGGTGCGGTCGAGCTCGGCATTGATCGCGCTCAGCACCCGGCTCGCCACCTGGCCGCCGATCGCCCAGCCGACCAGCCGGCCGCCCTGCTCGCGCACCCGGTCCTCGATGAGCTGGGTCAGGGCCGCCTCGCGGTGCCGCAGCAGCTGCTTGATCTGGTCCAGCAGGAACGACAGCACCTCCTGGTGCCGGTTGCCGTCGACCAGAGCGCGCAGCGCCCGCGCCACCACCGGCGCGAGCTGCCCGTCGCTCATCAACTGCGGCGCCAGCCTGGCCGCGACATCGCCGATCCTGGCCGCCTCCAGACCGTCGAGCACATGCGGCACCAGCCGCGTCACCCCGGCCGCCAGCAGGTCCGCCAGACGGGGATCGGCCAGCATCCCGTGCAGTGCAAGCGGCACGTCGATGCCGGACAGAGCGCGCTCGATATCCGCCTCGGTGAACACGTGGTCGGCAACGAACCGGCCCAGGGCGCGGCCGAGCCGCTCCTTCTGCGCCGGCAGGATCGCCGTATGCGGAATCGGCAGGCCGAGCGGATGGCGGAACAGCGCCGTCACCGCGAACCAGTCGGCGAGCCCGCCGACCAGACCGGCCTTCGCGGCCGCCTGCAGCAATCCCGCCCAGTAGCCATGGCCTGCGGCATAAGAGGCCACCGTCAGCCCGCCCATGCCGGCGAGCAGCAGGGTGGCGCGGCGCTTCTGTCGCGTCAGCGCCAGGCGGAGCGTCCGATCCGGGTCCGGCGGCGCGACGGGCATGGCAAAGTCGGGCACGGCGATATCGGGCATGGCGTGGTCAACCCGGTCCGGCCTGGCGATCATCGCCTCCGATAGCATCGCGGCGCGGATTTGCCCAACCGCACGCATCCTGCGACGCGGCATTTCCTCGGCAGGCCATCCGGTTAATATGACGAAACCGCCACGGTGCCAGAGCGCCGCCGCCCGGAGCACCCGCGTCGATGCATCACCCAGAACAGGCTGCCCCGAAACGCGCAAAGGCGAAGAAGCCCGCGCCGGCGACGGCGGCTCCGGAACCATCGGCCGCCGGCGCCCGGGACCGGGAGGTCGACGCCCGCCCCGCCTATCCCAGCCCCGCCGATCCCCGTCTTGCCGATCCCCGCCTTGACCAGTTGATCGCCACCGCCGGCCAGATCGTCGAGCGGCAGTCGGAGGATCCGTTCGGCAATCCGGTGCTGGGGATCGCGCTGCATCTCTCGCGCCGCATGGACGAGGGCAGCCTGGGCATCGAGTCGATGGGCGCGCTGATCCGGCGCCTGCGCGACGACGCCTTCGCCAAGCGCGCCGAGCGGCTCGGCCGCTATGTCGGGCTGGTGCCGGGCCAGGACACCGGATTCCGCCTGCATCGACTCGCCGCGCGCCTGATCCGTCCCGATCCGAACGACAGCCCGGTCCCGCTGGCGCAGTTCCGCAAGGCGATCCAGCGCACCCGCTTCGCGGCGGTGTTCACCGCGCATCCGACCTTCGCGCTCACCCCGGCCGCCTACGCCGCCCTCGCCGCCGTCGCCAGCGGCGATCGCGGCATTCCCGAGCCGGCGTCGCAGCGACCGAACGCACCGACGCTCGAGGAGGAGTTCCAGCTCGCCGTCGCGGCGATCCTGCGCGGGCGCGACGCCATCGACAAGCTGAACCGCGCCCTGGTCGAGGAGGCGGCGCAGGTCTGGCCGCAAGCCTGGACCAGCCTGCTGCCGCGTCCGCTGATCCTCACCAGTTGGGTCGGCTACGACACCGACGGGCGCACCGATATCGGCTGGTGGGACACGCTGCGGCTACGGCTGCGGATGAAGCTGCTGCAGCTCGAGCGGCTGCATCGCCAGATCTCGGCGCTGGAGAACCAAGCCGCGCCGCTGCTCGCGAAACTCGATGCCGCGCTGGAGGCGGTGGCCGCGCAGATCGAGGCGGCGCCGGACCGGGCCGATCCGGAGCAGGTGGCGCGCTTCGCCGCCGCGCTGATCGACCGCCGCGAGCAGGCGATCCACCTCACCAGCGCGCTGGACGCCGATTTCGCCACCGCGATCGAGGCGGCCAGCAAGGCCGACAAGACGGCTTTGGTGGTGGCGCGCGCCGGTTTCGTCTCGCACGGGCTGGCCGCCGCCCATACCCATGTGCGTCTGAACGCCACCCAGATCCACAACGTCGCCAGGCAGCGCCTCGGTATCGAGGACAGCCCGGAGAACCCGGCGCAGCGGCGCGCCCTGCTGACCAAGATCAACGACGTGCTGTCCGAGGTCACGCCGGTGCCGATCGATTTCGGCGCGCTGCTGTTCGAGCAGGCTTCGGCGGCGCGGCTCATGATGACCGTGACCCAGATCATCAAGCATATCGACGGCTCCAGCCCGGTGCGCTTCCTGATCGCCGAGACCGAGAGCGGCTACACGCTGCTGGTGGCGCTGTGGCTGGCCAGGCTGTTCGGCATCGAGGACAGGATCGAGATCTCGCCCCTGTTCGAGACCCAGGACGCGATGATGAACGGCGCGCGCATCGTCGAGGAGGCGCTGCATTCGCGCCACTACCGCGACTATCTCCGGCGCACCGGCAAGCTGGCGGTGCAGTTCGGCTATTCCGACAGCGGCCGCTATGTCGGGCAGCTCGCCGCCACCTACCTGGTCGAGCGGCTGCGTCTCAAGATCGCCGACCTGCTGGCCAAGCGCGGCCTGACCGACGTCGAGGTGATCCTGTTCGACACCCATGGCGAGAGCATCGGCCGCGGCGCGCATCCGTTCGCGCTCGCCGACCGGCTGGATTACCTCTCGCCGCCGCACTCCCGGCTGGCCTTCCAGGATGCCGGCATCGCCTATCGCGAGGAGAGCGCGTTCCAGGGCGGCGACGGCTACATGCTGTTCGGCACCGAGGCGCTGGCCGACGCGGTGATCGGCACCATCGCCGAGCACGCCTTCGCCACGGTCAAGGCCGAGAACGACCCGATCTACGACGAGCCCGACTTCTCCGCCGATTTCTTCTCGGCAATCGGCGTCGGCATGACCGAGCTGGTCGAGGATCCCGGCTATGCCGGCCTGCTCGGCGCGTTCGGTCCGGCGCTGATCGACCGCACCGGCTCCAGGCCGGCGGCGCGGCAGTCGGACTCGTCCGGCAGCCCGGCCAGGATCAAACATCCGCGCGAACTGCGCGCGATCCCCAACAACGCGATCCTGCAGCAGCTCGGCTGGTGCGCCAACACGCTGCAGGGGCTGGGGCTGGCCGCCAACCGGCATCCGGAGACGTTCGAGGAATTCATGCTCAAGAGCCCGCGCTTCCGGCGCGCGCTCGATTTCGCCAGCCATGCGCTGTCGCACTCGGACAGCGACGTGCTGCGCGCGATCGTGCTGACGCTCGACCCCGGAGTCTGGCTCGACCGCGCCGGCCACGAGCAGGATCCGGCCCGGCGCGACGCGCTGGTGCTGCTGTCGAAGGGGCTGGAGCGGCTCGACCTGTGGAGCAGCACGCAATCCATGTTCCGGCGCATCCAGGCCGACCATCTCGACCTGCGCACCGCCTGGCCGGACGCGCCGCGCATGGCGCTCTCCGAGGTGCTGCTGCATGCGATGCGCCTGACGATCATCGAGCGCATCTGGCTGCTGTCGACCCGCATTCCCTACTTCTCGCCGCGCTACGGCTTCAGCCGCGAAGCGCTGGACGAGCAGGTGCTTCGTCTGGAGATACCCAACGTGCTCAAGCAGATGGCGGAGATCTTCCCGAGTGCCGCCGACCAGTCGGCGACCCGGGATTTCCGCGAACCCACCGGACCGCGCTTCGAGAATGCCTACACGCGGGAGAACAGCGAGATCTTCGAGCCGATGCGTCGGCTGTTCGGGCTGCTGCGCGAGATCAGCATCGTGGTGATGCACGAGGTCGGCGCGTTTGGCTGAGCTGCAACGCGCTTCCGGCAGGCGCCGCCCATGGCGCCTGACGGAATCGCCGCCGGAGCATTTCGTGCCGATGCGGTTCCGCCAGGGCATCCGCCGCATCGTCGCGCCGAATCCCGGGCCGATGACCTATCACGGCACCAATAGCTGGCTGGTCGACTGGCACGGCGGCACGGTGGTGATCGATCCCGGCAGCGAGGACGAGACCCACCTGGCGGCGATTTTGCGCGAGGCCGGCGACGCTCTGTCGCACATCCTGCTGACTCATACCCATTCCGACCATCTCTCCGGGGCGATGACGCTGCACCGCCGCACCGGCGTGCCGGTCGCCGGCTACCACACCAGCGCCGAGCCGAGCTTCACCCCGACCCTGAAGCTGTCGGACGGCGACCGTATCGCCGGCCTGACGGTCGTGCACACGCCGGGTCATGCGATGGACCATCTGTGTTTCGAGGCGCCGGACTCGCTGCTGTTCAGCGGCGACCACGTGATGGGCTGGTCCACCTCCGTGGTGCCTCCGCATCCCTGGGGCGATCTGTCGCTGTTCGTCGCCAACCTGGAGAAGGTGCGGGATCGGGGCGACGCGGTGATCCTCTCCGCGCACGGTCCGGCGATCACCCAGCCGCGCGCCCTGATCCAGAACCTGCTCGACCACAGGCATGCCCGTGAGGCGTCGATCGCCGCACTCCTGAAGGCGACGCCGCAGCCGTTCGAGACCCTGCTCGCGCGGGCCTATCTCAATCTGCGACCCGACCTGCTGCTGCCCGCCAGGGCGAACCTGCTGGCGCATCTGGAGAAGCTCGAATCCGAGGGCCGCGCGGCACACCACGACCAGCACTGGCGAAGCCTGGGATGACGGGCCGAGCCGGTCTGGCGCAGCCATCTTTCCAGCCGGTCGATGCTGCCATATCAAGCATGCGCGAAACGCATGAGGAGAGCCAAGCGTGACTAAAGCCGGATTGCTGCTGACGACCGCCCTGCTCGCGCTGCCGGCCGGGCTGGCGCGTGCCGACGACGCGACCATCAAGATCTCCAAGAGCAGCAAGCCCGCGCCGCATCTGACCGCAGACGAGGCGACCAGCGACGGCAGCGTCACGGCAGGCGGCCAGCATATCGACTACACCGCCACCGCCGGTACGCTGGTGGTTCATCCGAAGGGATGGGACGACGCGGTCAAGCCGGACGCCGACAAGCCGGACGATTCCACGCCGTCGGCGGAGGCGTCGATGTTCTACGTCGCCTATATCCAGAAGAACGCCAAGCCCGAGACCAGGCCGATCACGTTCCTGTTCAACGGCGGCCCAGGATCGGCCTCGGTCTGGCTGCATATGGGCGCGTTCGGACCCAGGCGCGTGGTGACGCTGGATCACGAGCACGGACCGGCCGCACCCTACCGGCTGGTGAACAACGACGAGAGCCTGCTCGACGCCAGCGACCTGGTGTTCGTCGATGCGCCCGGCACCGGCTTCTCGCGTATCGCCGGAAAGGACAAGGAGAAGAGCTTCTACGGTATCGACCAGGACGCGCACGCCTTCGCCTCGTTCATCTCGTCCTTCCTGTCGAAATACGGACGCTGGAACTCGCCCAAATACCTGTTCGGAGAAAGCTACGGCACCACCCGCTCCGCGGTCCTGGTGAACGAGCTCGAGCAGGCCGACAGCATCGACTTCAACGGGGTGATGCTGCTGTCGCAGATCCTGGTGTTCGATGCCAGCGTCGACGGGCCGAGCGCCAATCCAGGCATCGACCTGCCCTACGTCGCCGGCCTGCCGACCTATGCGGCGACCGCCTGGTATCACCACAAGCTCGGGCCCAACCCGCCCGACCTGAACACGCTGCTCGGCACCGTCGAGACGTTCGCGCTCGGCGAATACAGCGCGGCCCTGCAGCAGGGCGCACTGCTCGACGACGACCAGCGCGACCGGATCGCCGCCAAGATGAGCAGCTACACAGGACTGCCGGTCGAATATCTGAAGAAGGCCAACCTGCGCGTCGATGGCGGCATGTTCGAAAAGACCCTGCTGGGCGGCAGCGACACCACCACCGGACGGTTCGATACGCGCTTCTCCGGCCCGACCATGGATCCGCTGAGCAAGGAGGCCGAATACGATCCGCAATCCGCCGCGATCAGCTCGGCCTACGTCTCCGGCTTCAACGACTATGTCCGCCGGCAGCTCGGCTACGGCATGGGCAAGACCTACCTGCCGGACATCGAGATCGACAACTGGGACATGAAGCACCAGCAGCCCGGCAACAGCCAGCCGAGCACGCAGTCGGCCAACGTGCTGCCCGACCTGGCCGCGGCGATGACCTACAATCCCAACCTCAAGGTGCAGCTCAACCAGGGCTTCTACGATCTCGCCACGCCGTATTTCGAGGGCGAGTACGAGATGCGCCATCTGCCGATGGCCAAGTCGCTGCAGGCGAACATCGAGTTCCGTCATTACCAGTCCGGCCACATGGTCTATGCCAACCAGGACAGCCTGAAGCAGCTTCACGACAACGCCGCCGACTTCATCCGCCGGACCGACGGAACCAGGCCGGGCGACGCAGCGCCGGCGAAATAGAACTCAGGCGACCCTGGGCTGCGGCGCGCCCCGCCGCACGGCGTCGCCGAGCGACCGGTCGAGCGCCGCCTCCGAAAGGCTCTCGGCCGCCCAGGCGAGACCGGCGCGCGCGGTCTCGGCGTTCAGCGCCCGGTCGCGATGCAGGGCCAGGATGGACGACGCGACGCCATGCGTGTCGGGGGCGATCCAGCGCCGCAGCGCGAGCGGCCAGTCGAACCCCTCGGCGGCGATCGGCGTGCAGACGCACGGGACGCCGGCGGCAACACTCTCCATCACCTTGCCCTTGATCCCGGCGCCGTAGGCCAGCGGCGCCACCGTCAGTCGCACGCGGCTGAACAGCCTGCCGAGATCCGGCACATGGCCGACAGGAACCAGCCGCGGATCCTCGCCCGTGAGGCCCGGCGGCAGATGGCTGCCGGCCAGCAGGCAGGTCATTTCCGGCTCGGATTCCCACACCAGCGGCATGATGTCGCGAATCAGACGCCGTGCCGCATCGAGATTGGGCGCATGCGCGTAGTCGGCGAGGAACGCCAGCCCGCGTCGCGCTTCGAACGAGGCGACGACCGGACGCGATCGGATCGCCCAGGGCGCCACCACGATGCGCAGGCCCGGCAGCGCCTGTTTCAGCACCGACGCCTCGGCCGCGGAATGCACCAGCACGAGATCCGCCTCCATGGCAGCCGCGAACTCGCGCTGCCGGCTGCGCTGCGCCAACCGCGCCAACTCGGGCCGGCCCTCGACCGCGCACTGCCGCGCCAGTCTCAGATGTTCCAGGTCGGCCATGGAACAGATCAGCCAGGCACGCGGACAATGCGCCCGCACCAGCCGCGCGTAGAGAAAGCCGGTCGCACCGCGATGCAGATAGACCAGACCGAGGCTCGACCCGTGACGACGCAGCACCTCCTCGAGCGACGCATAGAACGGCGCCGCGCACAGCGTCACCTGGTCGGCCGCCAAGCGGGCCCGCGCCGCCTGGTCGTCGCTCGAATCGCCCGGATCGATCGGTGCGAACAGCACCCGGTAGCCGAGCCGTCGTAGCGCCGCCATGTGCGACAGCAGGGCGCAGGACCCCGCATCGCGCCTGCCATCCGGGATCCTGGCATCGATCACCAGCGCCAGCCTGCCGTCCGGCGCGTCCGGCCGATCCGGCGCGCCGCCCAACCTGACCGCCTGCCAGCCGGCCGCGGGATCGTCCGGCTCGGGCGCCGCGCGCAGGCCAAGCAGACGATCGATCTGCGCGAACAGGAAGCCGAGGCGCCGGTCGAGCAGGGTCCGGTCGCAGGTCACCCCGTCCGCCAGCAACGGGGCGAGCCGCAACAGGGCCGAATCGTCCAGGCTGGTCGCCGGTTCCAGCAGCCAGGGCGACCGGTCGAGCTCGGTCCCGTCCGATTCCCGAACCACCCTGATCTGGTGCGGCGACAGGGGCGACAAGCCGTTGCCGAGGGCCAGCGCGAAGGCATGGCGGCCGTCGCCGATGCCGGCCGCCTCCAGATCGGCACGGTAGCGATCCGCGATCGTGCGGCCGACCAGGGTCCCGTTCACCGTCACCAGGAGGCTGATCCGCTGGTCGCACAGGAAGCGATCCTGAGCCCAGCCGCGGATCAGTCCGCGATCGACCGAATCGACCTGCCCGCGCAGCGTCGAGACCACGTTGTTCAGCCCGCCCCGTCCAGGATCGCGCCGTCCAGAGCGCGTCTGACGGTCAGCCTGCCGACGGGCGGGCGATCCGGCATGACGAGCTCGAAACCATGGCATCCGGTGCCGATGCCGGCGGCTTCCAGGTCGGCACGATAGCGGTCCGCCAGCAGCAGATGCACCGGGACCCCGTCCGACAGCACTTCGAGGCAGACGCTGGCGTTCGGATGCGCCGGACACCAGGCCCAGCCGCGCAGCATTGCGGCGCTCGCCTCATCCACCCGGCCGCGCAGTTCCGGCGCACGCGCATCCCGGATCAGCCCCGCCAGGGCGTCGATGCGCCGCTTCGCCGCCAGCAGAGCCGGACCATGCTCGACCAGCGGCGCGCACCAGACCGGCGCCGCATCGATCCGGTCGGGATAGAGCGCGCGATAGTCCGCGCAATTCTGGAACATGGCGCGGCTGTCGTCGTCGACGAAGCTCTCCGCAGGAGTGCCCTCGGCCAGCAGAAGATGATGGCCGTTCAGCTCGACATGCAGATAGGCGACATCGGACTCGGGCTCCGGCTGGGTGACCGAGACCCCGTTGACGAGCAGCGAGGCGGGAACGAGCACGCCGTCGACCAGCATCGCATGGCGCGGCGAGACGAACAGCGCGCGACGCGGCAGGCCGCCGCCCAGCGCGCCGGCGCGGATCCGGACCGGAACGATCTCCTTGCGGCCGGCGACGAACCGGCGCGCATAGGTACGCCGCCCGATCCAGACGATCGGCTCGAGCCCGCCGGACGCGACCCGCACCAGATCGCCGATCCGCAGCGTCTCGATCGGCGCCTCGCCATGATCGGTGGCGAGCCTCGTGCCCGGGCAGTAGCAAGCGACGGCATCCGAGACCCGCAGGACCGGCGGCCCGAGACCGAGACGCTGGGTCTCCAGCGCGAAGTCGCGCCCGGCATAGTCGCCGTCGAAGCGGAAGGTCGCGATGCTCCCGTCGAGCAGGGTCACCGTCACCGTGGCGTCGCCGGACCCGTCGCACCCGGCTCGCAGGTCGACCGCCCCCTGATCGAGCTGGATGCCGTCGCCGGCGTCGAACCCCTCCAGGACCGGCAGGGCGTCGCAGCCGCTCTCCAGCACGATCAGCGCGTTCGGCCCCTCGAAGCGGATGCCCTGGTCAGGGCCGATCGACGGGGCGTCGAGAAACAGCCGCGCCTGGGCGTCGAGCTGGATCACCCCGTCGCCGGAGATCGGCCCCGAGAGGCTTTCCGTGTCGGCCGGGCCGCATTCGAGGATGCCGTCATTGTCGATCGCGCTCGTCGCCATGGAGCCGTCGAGAAGGACGGTCTCGCCGGGCTGCACCGTGATCGGGTCTTGCTGGACCATCGCGACCGATCTCCTTCCAGCCGCCAAGCTGCCAGAGAAAGGTTACCGACCCCTGAAGCGCACGCGAAAAAGGCCGGCCCCCTCGCGAGGGGCCGGCCTTTTCAGTCGTGACGCCCGACCCCCGCCTGAGCGGACTAGGCAGACTTGGACATGATCTCGTCGGCGATGTTGCGCGGCACCGGATCGTAGTGATGGAACTGCATGGTGAAGGAGGCGCGGCCCTTGGTCATCGAGCGCAGGTGCGAGATGTAGCCGAACATCTCCTTCAGCGGCACCTGGGCGCGGACCGTCACCGTCGAGCCGGCGCTCTCCTGGTTCTGGATCTGGCCGCGACGGCGGTTGAGATCGCCCACCACGTCGCCGACATGGTCCTGCGGCGTGGTCACCTCGACATCCATGATCGGCTCCAGGATCACCGGGCTGGCGCGCTTCATGCCTTCGCGGAAGCAGGCCTTGGCGGCGATTTCGAACGCCAGCGCCGAGGAGTCGACGTCATGGTACTTGCCGTCGAGCAGCGTGTACTTGAAGTCGACGGTCGGGAAGCCGGCCAGCACGCCGGTGGTCGCCTGCACCTTGATGCCCTTCTCGACCGCCGGGATGTATTCCTTCGGCACGGTGCCGCCGACCACCTTGTTCTCGAACGAGATGCCGGCATTGCGCTCGACCGGGGCGAACTCGATCTTGACCTCGGCGTACTGGCCGGAACCGCCCGACTGCTTCTTGTGGGTGTAGGTCTCGACGTGCGCCTTGGAGATGGTCTCGCGATACGCCACCTGCGGCGCGCCGATGTTGGCGTCGACGCCGTATTCGCGGCGCAGCCGGTCGATGATGATCTCGAGATGCAGCTCGCCCATGCCGGACAGGATGGTCTGGCCGGTCTCCTGGTCGGTCTTGAGGCGCAGGCTCGGATCCTCGCCGGCGAGCTTCTGCAGCGCCAGCGTCATCTTCTCGACCGCTTCCTTGGTCTTCGGCTCGACCGAAATGTCGATCACCGGAACCGGGAACGCCATGCGCTCCAGCACCACCGGATCGGCGGCGTCGGCCAGCGTGTCGCCGGTGCCGGTATCCTTCAGCCCGACGAAGGCGGCGATGTCGCCGGCATGGACTTCCTTGACCTCGGCACGCTTGTCGGCGTGCATCTGGAACATCCGGCCGACGCGTTCCTTGTGGCCCTTGGTCGTGTTCATGACCTGGTCGCCCGACTTCAGCACGCCGCGATAGACGCGCACGAAGGTCAGGGTTCCGTACTTGTCGTTGATGATCTTGAAAGCCAGACCGGCGAACTTGCCGTCCGGATCCACCGGGATCACCGGCAGCGCCTTTTCGTCGATGACGCCGTCGGCATCCTCGGGAGGTGCCACGCGGATGCCCTCGACGTCGATCGGCGCCGGCAGATAGTCAAGCACGCCGTCGAGCAGCGGCTGCACGCCCTTGTTCTTGAAGGCGGTGCCGCAGAGCACCGGACGGAACTCGCCGGAAATGGTGCCCTTCTTGATCGCCCGCTTCAGGGTCGCGACGTCGACGTCGCCCTTCTCGAAATACATCTCCATCGCCTCGTCGTCGGTGGCGAGAGCGGTGTCGAGCAGGAGCTGGCGCGCCTCGGCGGCCTTCTCCTTCATGTCCTCGGGGATCTCCTCGTCGTGGAACTTGGCGCCGAGCTCGCCGCCTTCCCAGATGATCGCCTTCATCTCGACCAGGTCGACCACGCCGAGGAAACCGTCCTCGACGCCGATCGGCAACTGCAGCGGCAGCGCCACGATATCGAGCTTCTCCTTCAGCGTATCGAACGCGCGGTAGAAGTCGGCGCCGGTGCGGTCCAGCTTGTTGATGAAGATGATGCGCGGCACGTTGTAGCGATCGGCGAGGCGCCAGTTGGTCTCGGACTGCGGCTGCACGCCGGCGACGCCCTCGATGATGAAGATCGCGCCGTCGAGCACGCGCAGGCTGCGATTCACCTCGATGTTGAAGTCGATATGGCCGGGCGTGTCGATGATGTTGATGCGGTGGTCCTTCCACTCGCACGTCACCGCCGCGGAGGTGATGGTGATCCCCCGCTCGCGCTCCTGCTCCATGTAGTCGGTGGTGGTGTTGCCCTCGTGGACCTCACCGATCTTGTGGCTCACCCCGGTGTAATACAGGATCCGCTCGGTGGTGGTGGTCTTGCCGGCATCGATATGCGCGGTAATGCCGATATTGCGGATCTTGGACAGGTCGGACACGGCGGGTTCTCCTCAAACCAAGAAGGCGCGAAGGGCCCACGCTCGAAAGCGCATCCCCGCGCGCCCTCCGGGGCCGCAGGGCGAGCCGGCGGCCGAAAGACTGATGGGCCCTCACATGCGCGAGATGCCCCTGATTTGCAAGGCCGTCCCCCGAGGTCGACGCCCCCGGGGCAGGGCCTCAGGCGGTCGCTGAGAGCTGCTTCTTGGCCTGGGCGCGCAGGATGCGACGCTTGATCACCTGCGCCTCTTCCGGCAGGCGCCGGTTCGGCGTGGTCAGCAGGAACGAGTCCAGGCCGCCATTGTGCTCGATGGTGCGCAGGCCGTGGGTGGTCACGCGGATACGGACCGAGGTGCCCAGCACATCGGACAGCAGCGACGTCTCCTGCAGGTTCGGCAGGTAGCGGCGGCGGGTCTTGTTGTTGGCGTGGCTGACGTTGTTACCCGTCAGCACGCCCTTGCCGGTCATCTCGCAGCGGCGCGACATCGTCTCAAATCCTTAAAATTCCGCCGTCCCGATCGCTCCGGGACGCACGAACGGCCGGCTGCCGAGGCGCCGGCATCGATTCCGATAGAGGCGCGGCTTATCGCCAAGTGCGGCCGATCCGTCAAGCGCGCAGTCTCGTTGCCGGCCGCGCGAGCGCCCCGGATCTCAGGCGCGACCGTGTCCGCGATCGTTCGCCGGGTCGAGCTCGCCGGCGCGGACGCTGGCGATCGCGTTCTCCAGCATGCGGATCATCGCCGCCTGGGTCATGGTGCGGGCGAGAAGCCCGAGCGATCCGCCCAGCAGCGCCGAGGCGATCGCCATCGGCGGCAGCTTCTCGCCCAGCATGTAGTCGATCGCCTTGTCGGTCACCGCGCCGGCATGGCTGAGTTCCGCCGGCACCGCGCCGTCATGGCCGAGCGGCTGCTCGCCGACCGCCGGCCTCTCCTGAGCCTGTTTTCCCGGACCGCCTGGCTCGAAATTCATCTCGTTCCCCCTTCTGATCAGATCGCCGCGTTGAGTTCCGGGCTGAGGATCGTCTCCGCCCTGCCCTCCGCGGTCTCCTCTTCGGACTGGGCCGCCCACATCCGGGCATAGACCCCGCCTTCGGCCAGCAAGTCGCGATGCGTGCCACGTTCTGCAACCAGCCCATCGACCAGCACCAGGATCTCGTCCGCGTCGACCACGGTCGACAGGCGATGCGCGATCACCAGCGTGGTCCGGTCGGCGGCCACGGTGCGCAGCGCCGACTGGATCTCCTGCTCGGTATGGGTGTCGAGCGCACTGGTCGCCTCGTCGAGCACCAGGACGCGTGGGTTCTTCAGGATGGTGCGGGCGATCGCGACGCGCTGCTTCTCGCCGCCGGACAGCTTGAGGCCACGCTCGCCGACCCTGGTGTCGTACCCCTCCGGCAGGCCGATCACGAACTGGTGCACCTGGGCCAGGGTGGCGGCATGCTCGATCTCGGCCTGGCTGGCGCCGATCCTGCCGTAGCCGATATTGTAGCGAATGGTGTCGTTGAACAGCACCGTGTCCTGCGGCACCACGCCGATCGCCGCGCGCAGGCTCTCCTGGGCGTAGGCGCGCACATCGTGCCCGTCGATCGTCACGCTGCCGGCACTCACGTCGTAGAAGCGGAACAGCAGACGGCTGATGGTTGATTTGCCGGCCCCGGTCGGCCCGACGATCGCGGTCCGCCCGCCCGGCCGCACCGCAAAGCTCACCCCATGCAGGATCTCCCGGTTGGGCTGGTAGCCGAACCGAACCGACTCGAACCGGACCTCGGCCGGCGGCGCATCCTCGAGTCTGGCCGGCAGCGTCGCCGGGTGCGCCGGGTCGCGCACCTCCTGCGCCTCGCCCAGCAGCCGGAACATCTGCTCCAGATCCACCAGCGACTGCCGCAGCGAGGAATAGACGAAGCCGAGCAGGTTCAGCGGCGCGTAGAGCTGCATCAGGTAGGTATTGACCAGCACGAACTTGCCGACCGAAAGCCGCCCCGCCGCCACCCCGTCCGCGGCCATCAGCATGATCCCGGCCAGCGCCACGGCGATGATGCTGGCCTGGCCGACGTTCAGCAGGTTGAGCGAGACCTGGGTCTTGACCGCGGCCCGCTCGTAGCGCGCCTGGGTCTCGTCGTAGCGCCTGGCCTCGTGACGCTCGTTGCCGAAATACTTGACCGTCTCGAAATTGAGCAGGCTGTCGAGCGCCTTGGTGCTGGCCTCGCTCTCGACCTCGTTCATGCGTCGCCGGATGCCGATGCGCCAGCCGGTGAACGCGACCGTGAAGCCGACATAGACCACCACGGTGGCCAGCACCGCTAGCGCGAAGCGCCAGTCGAACAGCCGCCAGATCACCGCGGTGACCATCAGCGTCTCGATCAGCGTCGGCACGATGTTGAAGATGCCGAGACGCAGGATCAGCTCGATCGCCTGGGTGCCGCGCTCGATCGCCCTGGTCACGCCGCCGGTCTGGCGGTCGAGATGGAAGCGCAGCGAGAGCCCGTGCAGATGGCGGAAGGTCTGCATCGCCGCGACCCGGATCACCCTCTGCTTGACCGGCGCGAACATCGCGTCGCGCAGCTCGCCGAACGCGCCGGCGGCGATCCTGAGCAGCCCGTATCCGACGATCAGCGCGATCGGCACCACGAGCAGGTGGGTGGGGTCGTGATGCGAGAGACGATCGACCGCGCGGGCATAGACCAGCGGAACGCAGATGGTCGCCAGCTTGGCGGCCACCAGCAGCGCGACCGCGGCCACCACATGCGCCCTGGTACGCAGATCGTTGCGCGGCCAGAGATAGGGGAGCAGCCCGCGTACCGTCGCCAAGGCGGTCCGGCGGTCCACCGCCGGGGCGCGGCCGGTGCCAGATGAAGGAGGTGTCATGCTCCCCGATGTGGCATGGCGTCCGGCCAATTCAAAGGTTCGACCGGTCCCGTGATTGCCAAGCCGGTCCGGCTTTGGGACGCTCGGCCATGACCAGCCCCCTCGCGCCGTTCTTTCGCCATCTCGACGCCTGCAACAACACCAGCCTGCCAGGCGACCGGCTGGCGTTCCGGCTCGCCGCCACCCCGGTCGGTTTCGTCCCGGCGGCGCTGGCGCCGGACCTCGAACGCGCCGGCGTCCGACGCGACGCGGACGCGCTGGTGCTGGACGACCCCGCCGCCTTCCCGGCGCTGGGCGAGGCGCTCGCCAGGGCCGGGGTCTGCCGGTTCCGCGGCGAGCCGTTCGACGTCCGCGGCGCCTTCGACGGCCCGGTGCTGACCACGCTCGATCGCGGCGCGCTGCCCTGCTTCGGCATCCTGGCCGAGGGGATGCATCTGAACGGGCTGGTCGAACGGCCGGACGGGCTGCATCTGTGGGTCGGGCAGCGCGCGGCGAACAAGCAGCTCGACCCCGGAAAGCTCGACCATCTCGCCGCGGGCGGGATCGCCGCCGGCCATGATCCACTCTCGACGCTGCGCAAGGAGGGCGAGGAGGAATGCGGCCTGACCCCGGCGCTGGCCCGGCAGGCGGTGCGCTCCGGGCTGATCACCTACGTGATGGCGCGGCCGGAGGGGCTGCGGCGCGACCGGCTGCATTGCTTCGACCTGATGCTGCCGGAAAGCTTCCAGCCGGTCGCCAACGACGGCGAGATGGAGGCCTTCACGCTGATGCCGTTGCAGGAGGCGTTCCGCCTGGTCCGCGACACCGACCGTTTCAAGTTCAACGTCAATCTGGTGCTGCTCGACCTGTTCCTCAGGCGCGGGCTGATCGATCCGGACAGTGCCGACGGGCAGGCGATACGGCGCCGTCTGACCGCGCGCAGCCACCCGTGAAGCCATGGTTTCGCGGTCTCAATAGCCGTAGCCGCGTCCGCCGGCGGGCGGGTAGGCTTGGGGATAGGAGGGCTGGACCGAGCCGGGCTGCGGATAGCCGGGCTGCGAATAGGCCGGCTGCGAATAGGCGGGCTGCGGGTAGCTGGGCTGCGGATAGGCGGGCTGCTGATAGGCGGGCCCGGCATAGCCCGGACGCACCTGGCTGGCCGGCACCTGATACCAGGGTCCGCGATAATTCTGGTTGAGCTGGCCGGCATTGAGCGAGTCGACCGCCACGTCGCCGGTTCCGTCCGGGTAGGACGAGGCCGGTGCCGGCTGCTGAGCCAGCGCCACGGAAACAACGCCGTTCGCGGCCAGCAGCAGGCCGGCCAGGCCGTATCCGATCATCGATCGCATCATGGTCTCCCTTGTCCGGACGCCGCGTTGCCCGGGCGTCGGTTGCACGCCCCCTTTGTGGCGTTTTCCAGGCGGATCGCCCTGCCACGCGCCGCGTTGCACCCGGACCAGGAGGAACCAGCCCCATGACCGACGATGCCGACATGCATGTCTACGAGCCAGCCCAGGGCCACGGGCTGAAGCACGACCCGTTCAACGCCATCGTCGGGCCGCGGCCGATCGGCTGGATCTCCAGCCGCAGCCGGACCGGGGTGCTGAACCTGGCGCCCTACAGCTTCTTCAACGCGTTCAACTATACGCCGCCGATCATCGGGTTCTCCTCGACCGGCTGGAAGGACAGCGTCGCCAATATCGGCCAGACCGGCGAATTCGTCTGGAACCTCGCCACGCGCGCGCTCGCCCGCCAGATGAATGCGAGTGCCGCGTCGGTCGCCCCGGAGATCGACGAGTTCGCCCTGGCCGGGCTCACCCCGGTCGCCAGCCGAACAATGGACGTGCCCCGCGTCGGCGAAAGCCCGGTCGCCTTCGAATGCCGGGTGCTGCAGCAGATCCAGTTGCACGACCTGGAGCGGAACCCGATCGAGACCTGGCTCACGCTGGGCCAGGTCGTCGTCGTGCATATCGATCGCAGCCTGATCCGCGACGGCATCTACGACACCGCCGCGGCGCACCCGATCCTGCGCGCCGGCGGCCCGGCCGACTATGTCGCGATCGAGCCGGGAGCCTTTTTCCAGATGAAGCGGCCGGATGCGGGCTCGCTTCCGCCGGCCTGATACCACCCTATCGGCAGCGATACGGATGATAATAGCACCAGCCGGGTCCGCGGATCGGCGCCACGATGCAGCCGGACAGCGAGGCGCCGAGCACGGCGAGCACGCACGCCGCGCCGATCCGGCGAACGATCGTCGAACGGGTCATCGCCTTCATCTCCAGTGACCGCCGACCCAGTAGAGGCCGTTCCAATGCGCCGGCACCCAGACCGGCCCACCGGCGACGACCCGACCCGGCAGTGCGACGTAGATACGCGGGGCGTAGCAGCACCGGGCATAGCCCCACCCGCCATGCCAGCCGGGGCCGTAGCGCCACCACGCCTCGGCCGGCTTCGGAGCCAGCAGGAAGGCCGACGCCACCAGCATCATCGCCGGGACGGACAAAACCTTGAGCTTCGAGCGATGCATGTCGGTATTCCTTTCTCCCGAGGACGACGCTCAGCGAGGCACCACGCCCGGTTGAGCGATATCGTTGTGCTTGTCTGCGTAGATACGGTTCGACACGGCAGTCTCGCGCCGGTTCAGGGAGCGGGATTCCGCGCCGGTGAGATGTCCGCCGTTGGCCGCGAGATCGGCGCGTCGCGACGCGTTGATGTCGGCCTCGCGGGTTTCCAGACGCGCCGCGCCACCCGCCGTGATCTGGCCGCTGCGCAGCCCCTGGCCGATACGCGCCTGCTGGCGCGCCTCGCGGTTGCGGACTTCGCCCGCCGTGGCCGTCAACGGTACGAGGATCGCCATCGCGGTGGCGATCAGTCGGAAACGGTCCGTAGTCATTCGATCGTCCCTGTCTGTTCCTCTCTTCAACGGAGGAGAGATCGAAACCCGTCGCTGCGGCAGCAGGGTTTTCTTCGGACGAGAGAAAAACATCGGCTCAGGTATCATCGCCGCGCGATCGTGCCCTCGGCGACGATGCCCGAGCCATCGACCATCACCGCCCGGTGTCGAGGGCTTTCGCGCGACCGGGTTCGCGCAGCGGTCCGCCGCGCGCAAGGCCTGCGGCCAGCGCCGCACGCTCCTCGAGCGGCAGGCCGGCGGCGAAGCCGATCGCCGCGGCCTCGAGCTGTCCGCGCAGATCGAAATCGGCCTGGCGCGCCCGCTCCAGGGCTTGCCCGATCGCCGCCTGATCGAAGCTCGGCTGCACGAACAATGCGGCGGCCTGCCTGCGACTTTCGCGGGCGATCCTGGCGAGCGCGCGATTGTCGCGCACCACGGCGCGCATGGTCTGGTTGAAGCGCATCCGTTCGGGCGCCGGCAACTGCGCGCCGGCGACGACGACCGGCCGATGCGCGAACGCGGCCGGATGCGGACCGAAGCCGCCGCGCGCCGCCATCACGAGCAGCCCGCCGCCGATCGCGCCGATCGCGAACAGGTTGAGGAACACGGAAACGACGAACAGGATCGTCCAGCGGCGGGTCATCGCGTCTGTCCGTCCGGCGCGACCTCGTCGGCATCGTCGATAGGCTCGCCGAGGACGGTCAGGCTGTATAGCGCGCCGGACACCTGATCGCCGGCTTGCGGCAGCGCCAGGACGCTGATTCCCGCCGCCACGCCGCCGGCGAGGGTCACGGCGGCACCCAGGCCGGAGAGGAAGACGCGCCACCGGAGCCGCAGCGACCGACCCCGCGACAGCCCCGCCATGACGCGTCCAGACAGGTCGGCGCCAGGCCCGGACACGGTCCAGCAGGCCAGCGCCGCGTCCAGCGCGGCCTCCCGCTCCAGCACCGCTTGCGCCTGATCGGGTCGCGCGCGCTGGAAGGCCAGGGCCTGCTCGCGCTCCGCTTCTGGCCAGCGATCCGGATCGGCGCCATACGCGCCGGCAAGGACGGCGAAACGCTCTGGCGTCATGGTTCGGCTCCTTCCAACAAGGCGCGCAGGCTACGGCGCGCACGCGACAGCAGGCTTTCGAGCGCTTCGACACTGACTCCGAGCACCGCAGCGGTCTCGATATTCGTGAGCTCCTGGTAGGTCTGCAGCATGATCGCCTCTCTCTGCCGGTCCGGCAGTCTCGCGAGCGCCGCCTGAACGCGACGCGTGGTCTGGTCCTGCGCCATGCGCTGATCGGCTGGTGGCGCGGGATCGACCTGATCGGGCGGTTCGGCGAACGGCACCTCGCGCTTGCGGCGCAGGCGGTCGTAGCAGAGGTTCAGCACCACGCGATGCAGCCAGGTGTCGAACCGGGCGCGGCCGGGCTTCCACCCCGCCGCCTGACGCCAACTGCGCAGCAGGGCCTCCTGGGCCACCTCCTCGGCGTCGCCGGCATCGCCGAGCATGCGCAGCGCGAGCGCATGGACCCGCGCGAGCTTGCGCCCGACCAGCTCCCGGCTCGCCGTCTCGTCGCCTTCGCCCATGCGTCTGAGCACGTCGGCATCCGGATCCTCGTCCGAGACCGCCTCCCTCTTCTCGATCGCCACCCTTGCGCCACGGCGATCGCACCGGCCGGCCGGCCCGGCTCCGATCGTTGAACGCGACACGGCGCGATATCCGTCGCGATCGCGAGCGGTCTTTCCGGAGGCGGGCGCGCAAACGCGGGCCGGCCGACCCTACCAGCGCGTCAGCAGCGGAAGCGCCAGGCGGGTCAGCAGCGAGACCGCGCCACAGCCGACGAGATACCAGACCGCGATGTAGAGCGGATCGTCGATCGGGCAGGCGAACACGAAGACGAACGCGCCCCAGCTCGCCGCGGCGAGGCCGGCGATCCAGGCGGTGCCGTTCCGGTCGGTGGGTGCGCCGCGCTGCACCAGCACGCCGAGCCCCAGTACCGGCGGGATCGACAGCAGCACCATCTTGAAAACGCATTGCACGCCGCTCCGCCAGTCGAGGCGGTTCAGCAGCGATGGCCAGCCATCCAGGACGGCTCCGATCGGCCAGCCGGCGGCGAGGCACAGCAGGACCAGCGCCAGCACCAGACGCAGTCCGCGTCGCGGCGAGCGCACCGGATCCAGCGACAGGAGGGCGACGGCGCAACTGGTCAGAGCGATCGAGCCGAGGCTGACCAGCTTCCACCAGAAGCCGGCATGGCCCATCGCCTCGGGCATGTCGGGGCGAGTACCGCCCAACACCAGGAACAGCAGCAGTTCGACCAGGCCGATGCCGCCGATCACCAGCGCATCGCCCAGGGCGGTGCGACGGCTCACCGGCGTCAGCTCGTGCGCGAGCCGGTCGATCAATGGTTCATCCGACATCGGATCTGCTCCGCACCAGCGCACCGAGGCGAGAAAGCCCGCGATGGATGTTGACCTTGACCAGCGAAGCGGTCTGTCCGCTGCGCGATGCCGCCTCCTCGATGCTGAAGCCTTGCAGCTTCACCAGCCTGATGACCAGCGCCTGCGGCGGCTTCAGCAGGTCGAGCAGCTTTTCGAGCATATAGGCGCTGGTGACCGACGCCTCGTGATCGGCGACGGCGATATCCTCGTCCAGCGTGTGGGTCGGCGCCGCCTTCATCGCCCTGAGCCGGTCGATCCACTTGTAGCGCGCGATCGCCGCCAGCCAGGGCTCGAACGGTCGCGCCGGGTCGTAGGTGTGGCGCTTCTCGTGCACCACCAGCATCAGATCCTGCACCGCGTCGTCCACCATCGACGGCGGCAGGCGACGCGCATAATAGCGACGCAGCCAGGGCTGGATCTGGCCCAGCAGCCTGCGGTACGCCGAGGCGTCGCCGCCCTGCGCCGCCGCCATCAGCGCGCCCCAGTCGGGCGAGGAATTGGCGCGGGTGTCTGGCACCAAATCCACCTGCCGCACCCACACCTCCGTCGTCCCGAACCGGTCCAGAAGGCGATGTATCCGCTGCCGGACCGTCTGGCCAGGACGTTCCGGCCCTGTCGTCGGCCGACGTAACTTTTCTCTCCGTCCACACGAAGGCTTTCAGACAGCAACCGGACGTCAAAGCCGTGAGAACAGGAAAACCGGCCCATCCCCTGGTGGTGCGCGTGACGCACTGGATCGGCGCCGTCGCGATGCTCTGCATGATCACGAGCGGGTGGCAGATCTACAACGCCTCGCCGATTCTGCCGTTCGTGTTTCCCGCCTGGGCGACGCTCGGCGGCTGGCTCGGCGGCGCGCTGAACTGGCATTTCGCGGCGATGTGGGTGCTGGCCGGCTCCGGGCTGGTCTATCTCGCCTACGGTCTGGCCAGCGGGCACTTGCGGCGTGACATCCGGCCGGCTGGTCCGCGCGCGGTCTGGCGCGACCTGATCGCTGCGCTGACCTTCCGGCTGGCGCATCGCGAGGGCCACTACAATGCGGTGCAGCGCCTGCTCTATGCCGGTGTGCTTCTGGTGGCGCTGCTGACGGTGGCCAGCGGCGTGTCGATCTGGAAGCCGGTGCAGTTCGGCTGGATCACCTGGAGTCTCGGCGGCTACGACATCGCCAGACGCATCCATTTCGCGCTGATGTCGCTGATCGTCGGCTTCCTGCTCGTGCATCTGGCCCTGGTGGCGCTCGTACCCTCGACGTTGCGCAGCATGATCACCGGCGGCCGGATCGCGCCGCCGAGCCAGGAGCACGGATCATGAGCAACCAGGCCGGTCGGCTGATCGGGGCCCCTGCCCTGTCCGCGGTGCGTCCCGAACTGGCGAAGATCGAGCGTCGCCTGCTGCTGCGCGGCGCCCTGTCGCTCGGCATGCTGTCGATGCTGACCGGCTGCAAACTCGATGACGAGCCGTCGGTCGAGGCCGCATTGTCGGCGATGTCGCGTTTCAACGACAAGGTCCAGGCGGCGCTGTTCAGCCGGACCCGCCTGGCGGCGACATTCCCCGCCAGCGCGATCACCAAGCCGTTCCCGTTCAACGCCTATTACGGCATGGACGAGATCCGCACCGTCGATACGCAGAAATGGCGTCTGGAGGTGTCAGGCCTCGTCACCGAGCGCGCGCCGTGGTCGCTGGCGGATCTGCGGAAGCTGCCGCAGCAGAGCCAGATCACCCGTCATATCTGCGTCGAGGGATGGAGCGCGATCGGGCAATGGTCCGGCGTGCCGTTTTCGGTGTTTCTCGACAGGATCGGGGCGGACCGGCGCGCACGCTATGTCGGCTTCAAATGCTTCGACGACTATTTCACCAGCATCGACATGGCGACCGCGCGGCATCCGCAGACCATCATGGCGCTGGATTACGGCGGATCGCCGCTGCCGCCGGCCTATGGCGCACCGATGAAGCTGCGGATGCCGACCAAGCTCGGCTACAAGAATCCGAAATACATCGCCGCGATCACCGTCACCAACGTCAACCCGGGCGGATACTGGGAGAACCAGGGCTACGACTGGTTCGGCGGTTCGTAGCTGTAACCCTCGAGGCGCCATCGACGGAGAAGAGGAGAGACGCGAGCCGCACCGGCGCGCGTCCCTTACGTAGTCAAGGAACTCCTCGTCATGTCCAGGTTCTTTTCAATCCTCGCCCTGTCCGGCTGCCTCGCCGCTCCCCTCGCCGGGCCGGCCTTCGCGCAGGACACGATGCAGAAACCCACCACCGCCATGTCGCACGACGGGATGCAGCCGAACGCCATGTCGCATGGCGCGATGCAGCCGAACAGCATGGCCCACGGCGGCATGCGGAAGAAAGCGCCTGGCCATGACGCGATGGCTCACGACGCGATGAAGCCCGACTCCATGTCCAAGGACGCCATGTCGCAGGACAAGATGGCCGCGCCGAAATAATCGAGCGAACCCGCCCGGACCGCGAACGGTCCGGGCGCCGATGGGAGACGGCGTTCAGAGCTTCGCCGCGGCGACGATCGGGCCGCCACGGCCTGCCTGCACCAGGATCGCGCTCTTCAGGTGCGGATCGGCGGAAGGCGGCAGCACGAAGGTCGCGGTGCCGCCGGTCCAGTCGCCGAGCGTCACCACCTGACGCACCACGTTGCGGTGCGGCAGCGTGCGGCCGCCATTTTCGCCGCGACGGATCGGCACCTCGATGATCGACGGATCGTAGCGCACCAGCTCGACCAGCCCGCCCGCCGACGGTGCTGGGCCGCTCACGCCGAGCCGGTCGCCCGCCACCGATAGCGACGGTCCGGTGGCGCCGCGATCGTTGCGCGAGATCAGCGCGTCGAGCGCCGCGCGGTCCGCGCCGACCACGTCCGAGCGGCCATTCACCACCACCTCCGGGGTGAACACGCCGCTGCGCCGGAACGCGGCGGCATAGTCGTATTGCCGCTTCGTGAAGGCGGGATCGTCGAAAGTGTCCTTCCAGCCCAGCGAGTCCCAGTAGGTGACCTGCCACGACAGGGTCAGCAGATCGGGCCGGTCGGCCAGCGCCATCACGTTGGCGTTGGCCGGCGGGCAGGACGAGCAGCCCTGGCTCTGGAACAGCTCGACCACGGTCGGATGCGCGGCATCGGCGGCCTGCGCCGGTCGCAAGGCCAGACACGTGCAGACGGCGCCGAGGATCGGCACCATCCTCGACAGGCTGTGTCTTGGCAGTCGGCTCTTGTTCATGGCGTCGGCCCCTCCGCAGCGGCGCGCGACTTGCCGCCGGTTCCTGGGTCCATTCGGTGGCGCTGCGCCGCAGGTTACCGAACCGCGTTGGATGGATCCTGCCCGCCCGGCGCGAAGCGATCGACCAGGATGTGCCTGCCGATCTCGTCGCAGCTCCTGAGGCCGAGATAGGCCATGTCGCGATCGAACTCGGCGCGGATCAGCGACAGCGCCTCGCCGAGCCCGGCCTCGCCGCCGAGGATGGCGGAGAAGAAGAACGGGCGCCCGATCAGCACCGCATCCGCGCCGAGCGCCATCGCCTTGTAGATGTCGGCCGACCGCCGGACCCCGCTGTCCAGCAGCAGCATCATGTCCGGGCACGCCGCCCTGATCGCCGCGATCGCCTGGATCGGCGCGACCACGCTGTCGATCATCCGTGCGCCATGGTTGGAGACCACCAGCCCGTCGACGCCGCATTCCTGCGCCAGCGTCGCGTCCTCCGGCGAGAGCACCCCCTTGAGCACCAGGCGGCCGCTCCAGCCACGCCGGATCTCCCGGATCGTGTCCCAGTCGAACGCCTCCGCACCGCCCACGGTGCCGTGGCGTCGCGAGAAGATGCTCGGGCCGGGCGTGGCGGTGATGTTGCTGATGCGCGGCACGCCGCGCGCCGCGAGGGTCCGCGCGAAACGGCCGAGCAGCCAGCGCGGGTGCGTCGCCATGTCGAGCGCCAGGCGCGGCGTGACGCGGATCGGCATGGTGTAATGCGCCCGCCTCTCCCCCTCGCGCGGGTTCGCCACCGGCACGTCGACGGTGATCACCAGCACCTTGAACCCGGCGGCGCCGATGCGGGCCAGCATCGCCTCGATCACCGACCGGTCGCTCGGGAAATAGGCCGCGAACCAGGCTTCGGGATTCTCGGCGATCACCGCCTCCATCGGGGTGATGGAATTGGCGCTGAGCAGATAGGGCACGTTGGCACGACGCGCGGCCCTGGCCATCGCCCTGTCGGCGTCGAAACCGATCACCGCCGCCGCCCCGAACGGCGCCACGCCGATCGGAACTGCGTAGCGATGCCCGAACAGGCTGACGCCGGTGTCCCGGCCGGCGACGCCGCGCAGCACGCGCGGCATCAGGCTCCAGCGCCGGAACGCGGCATTGTTCTCCTCCAGGCTGCGGCCCTCCCCGGCGGAGCTGGTGAGATACGCGTACAGCGCCCGCGGCAGCAGCCGGCGCGCCGCCGGCGCGTAATCGTTCAGCGACAGGAACCGCGTCCGCCGCCGAAACCGCATTCTGGTCATCCTGCTGCCTCCCTTTGCCGGTCTGGATTCTGCTGCCGCGCCGGTCGAGCCACCGTCAGCACGCTCATCGCCAACGCGGTCCCGAGCGCGATCGCCAACAGCGCCGCGCCGAACCAGGCGACGCCCGGCCAGGCGCCGCGGCTCCAGAACCAGCCGCCGACGGTGCCCATGATGCTGGAGCCGACATAGTAGGCGAGCAGATAGAGCGCCGCCGCATGGCCGCGATCGCGCGTGGCGCGGCTTCCGACCCAGGCGCTGGCGACGCTGTGCGAGACGAAGAAGCCGATCGTGACCAAAGCGAGCCCGGCCATCACCGCCAGCAGCGACGGCAGCAGCGTCAAGGCGAGGCCGGCCAGGCCGAAACACGGGCCGGAGATCAGTACCGGGCCAGGACCGAAGCGCGCCGACAGCCGGCCGGCGACCGGAGAGGCGACGATTCCGAACAGATAGACCAGGAACACCGCGCCGGAACCGGCCTGGCCGAGCGAGAAGGGCGGCCGCGCCAGACGGAAGCCGAGATAGTTGTAAGTACAGACGAAAGCGCTCATCGCCAGGAAACCGGTCAGGAACAGCGCCCACATCCCGGGATCGCGCAGGTGCCAGATCCAGCCCGATCCGGCCTGGCGGGAGGTCGCATTGTCCGCTGGACCAGGTCGGCGGGGTCCGGCCCACCCGCGCTCGGCCCGGGACGGCGGCAGCAGCGCCAGGAAGGCGAGCCCTGCCGCCAGGCAGGCGAGCCCGGTGATCGCCAGGCCGAGCCGCCAGGCATCGTGCCGGCCGTCCTGCGCGATCACCAGCGCGGTGCCGACCCGACCGGCCATGCCGCCGAACGCGGTGCCGCCGACATACAGCCCCATCGCCGCCCCGAGATCGGCCGGCGCGACCTCCTCGGCGAGATGCGCCATCGCCACCGCCGGCACGCCGCCGAGCAGCACGCCCTCGACGGCGCGCAGCGCCAGCAGCGCGGTCCAGCCCGGCGACTCGGCGCAGGCGATGTTGCACAGAGCGGCCAGCAGCATCGACGCGCCCATCAGGCGCTTGCGCCCGAACCGGACCGCGAGCGGCGTGGTGCCGATGATGGAGAACGCCAGCAGGCCGGTGCTGAGCGAAAGCGACAGAGAGGCGGCGGCCGGACTGACATGGAACGCGTCGCCGAACATGGTCAGCAGCGGCTGCACGCAATAGAGCAGCGCGAAAGTGGCGAAGCCGGCCAGGAACAGGGCGGCGCGCAGCCGTCCGTAGAGCGGGGAGCCGCGTCCGATCGGACCCGTGGGAAGCGGTCCGCTCACCGCGAGGCGATCGTTCTCTGCATGCGACCCGATTATGGCCGGGGTTCCGGCCTGGGCCAATGCTGCTAGCCTGGTGGCGGATGACCAGACCGACGCTCCTGACCATCGGCTACGAGGCCGCGCAGTTCGACCAGGTGCGCGACGCGCTGCGCGAGGCCGGGACCAGGCTGCTGATCGACGTGCGCGCGATCGCCGCCTCGCGCAGGCCGGGTTTCTCCAAGCGGCTGCTGGCGGGCGGGCTGGAGGAGGCCGGGATCGGCTACCTGCATCTGCGACCGCTGGGCACGCCCAAGGAGGGGCGCGACGCGGTGCGGCGCGGCGATGTCGGCACCATGCAGCGCATCTTCCGCGCCCACATGCAGGGCGACCACTCCCGCGCGGCCCTCGCCGAAGCCCGGGCGATCGCAATCGAGACGCGCGCCTGCCTGCTCTGTTTCGAACGCGACCACGCGCACTGCCACCGCACCCTGGTCGCCGAGATGATCGCCGGCGAGACCGGCCAGCCGATCCATCACCTGCTTCCGGCGATCGCGCTGCCGCCGCCGGCCCGCAGCACCGCCCGACGTCGCCCGAGGACAACGCCATGACCGATCAGCCGGCTCCGCCCGTCGCCCGCCGCGAGGACAGGCGGATCGAACAGCACGGCGTGGTGCGGATCGATCCCTACGCCTGGATGAAGGACGAGAACTGGCAGGCGGTGCTGCGCGACCCGTCGGCGCTGCGCGGCGACATCGCCACCCATCTCCGTGCGGAGAACCTCTATGCCGAGACCCTGCTGACGCCGACCAGGGCGCTGCAGGACGCGATCCTGGCAGAGATGAAGGGGCGGCTGAAACAGGACGAGATGTCCGCGCCGGTGCCGGACGGCCCGTTCGAGTATTACGCGCGCTACGAGCCGGGCGCGCAGCATCCGGTGCATGCCAGGCGGACGCGCGGCGGCGGCGGCGAGGAGATCCTGCTGGACGTGCAGAAGCTCTCAGAGGGCAAGGACTATTACGTGGTCGCCGGCGCGCAGCATGCGCCGAATCACGATCTCCATGCCTATGCCGAGGATTCTCAGGGCTCCGAGGTGTATCGCATCCAGGTCAGGGATCTTGCCACCGGTGAGACGCTGGCCGATCCGGTGGACAGCTCGACCGGCGATTTCGCGTTCTCGCCCGCCGGGGACTGGTTGTTCTGGACCTGGCGCGACGAGAACGGCCGCCCCGCGAAAATCTATCGCCGACCGTCGCGCGGCGGCGCCGACACGCTGGTCTACGAAGAGCGCGATCCCGGCTTCTTCATCGGCGTCTCGCTCAGCGCGTCGCGCGGCTGGATCATGATCACCGCCGGCGACCAGGAAACCAGCGAGACGCTGCTGATCCCGGGCGACGATCCGACCGCTGCACCTTTCGTGGCGGCGCCCCGTTCGAAGGGCGAGCGATACGAGCTCATACCCTGGCGCGACCGGTTCGTGATCCACACCAACCACGGCGGCGCGATCGATTTCACGCTGATGCAGGCGCCGCTGGACAATCCGGACCGCGCCGCCTGGCGCACGCTGGTGCCGCACCAGGCCGGGCATTTCATCATCGGCGCGACCGTGTTCTCGGGTCATCTGGTGTGGATCGAACGCAAGGACGTCAACAACCGGATCCTCGTGATCCGCTTCGCCGATGCCGACGCCGCCGATCTGCGCGCCGTCGCCCACGCGATCGCGGTGCCGGAGGAAGCCTACCTTCTCTCGCTCGACGGCTCGTACGAATACGACACCGCCACGCTGCGCTACGGCTACCAGTCGCCCACCACGCCGCGCCGCTGGTACGAGTTCGATATGGCGACCGGCGAGACGATCCTGCGCAAGACCCAGGAGATCCCGTCCGGTCACGATCCGTCGCTGTACGTGACGCGCCGGCTCGAAGCGCGGGCGCCGGACGGGGCGATGGTGCCGATCACGCTGCTGATGCGGCGCGACACGCCGGTCGACGGCAGCGCGCCGCTTCTGCTCTACGGCTACGGCTCCTACGGCCATGCGATCGAAGCCAGCTTCTCGACCCGCGCGCTGAGCCTGGTCGACCGCGGCTGGATCCATGCCGTCGCCCACGTGCGCGGCGGCTCCGAGAAAGGCTGGGGCTGGTTCCTCGATGGACGCGGGCCGGCCAAGCCGAACAGCTTCTCCGATTTCGTCGCCTGCGCGCGACATCTGATCGAGACCGGCTACACCGCCAGCGGCCGGATCGTGGCGCATGGCGCATCCGCGGGAGGGCTGCTGATGGGCGGGGTCGCCAACCTGGCCCCGGAACTGTTCGCCGGCATCGTCGCGCAGGTGCCGTTCGTGGACATGCTCAACACCATGTCGGACCTCTCCCTGCCGCTGACGCCGCCGGAATGGCCGGAATGGGGCAATCCGATCGAAGACGAGGCCGCCTATCGTCTGATCGCCAGCTATTCGCCGTACGACAATCTGGCACCCCGGCCATACCCGGCGATCCTGGCGATGGGCGGGCTGTCCGATCCACGCGTCACCTACTGGGAACCGGCGAAATGGGCCGCCCGGCTGCGCGACGTCACCACGAGCGGTCGTCCGGTTTTGTGCAGGATCAACATGGAGGCCGGCCATGGCGGCGCATCGGGACGCTTCGACAGCCTGAAGGAAGCGGCCCTGGTGCAGGCCTTCGCGATCTGGTGCATCGAGGGCACCGACGGCCTCACCCCTTGAACGGAACCGATCCGAAAATCAGCTTGAACGCACGCACCAGGTCGATGTCGAGCTTGCCGTGCATCTCGTCGAGCAGCACGAAGGCCTCGGCGACCGGCAGGCTGGGCTTGTAGGAGCGTCGCTCGATCAGGGCGGCGAACACGTCACAGATCGTGGCGATGCGCACGGGATCGACGATCTGCGCGGCACGCAGCCGGTCCGGGTAGCCGCTGCCGTCGAGATATTCGTGATGGTGCCGGACGATGTCGAGAATTTCCGGATGATGCCCGCCCTGGGCCACGAGCAGTTCGTGGCCGTACGCCGCATGTCCGCGGAAGATGGCCCGCTCGTCCTCGGTCAGGGGGCCGGCCTTGTCGATGATCTCGGCTGGAATCAGCGCCTTGCCGATGTCGTGCAGGATGGCGGCGCTGGTCAGGCGCTGACAGTCCGGCGCCGGGAGGCCGAGCTGCAGCACGAACGACGCCATCACGCCGGACATCAGCAGGCAATGGCGGTAGGTCTGGTCGTGGATCAGGCCGACCGCCGCCATCCAGCGGCCGATGCCGTCATTGTCGAGAACCCTCAGCATCAACTGTGCCGCCTGCTCGGAGAGCTGGCCGTCGACCCGCAAGCCGTCGCTGGCCGCGCGCATCAGGTCGGCCAGGACGAAGCCGACATCCCGCACCCCGGCGCGCATCGCCTCCTGCTGCGCTTCCCGTCGCTGCGTGGTCGGCGAGGCGACCAGGGTGCGCAGGGCTGCGGCGATCACCCGCGACGGCGCGGCGGACGCCAGGACCATGGTCGCGCCGATCGCCCGGGCCCGGACCTCGTCATGCAGCGTCGGCGACTCCAGCAGGCACAGCAACGGGATCGATGCGGCGACGAAAGGATGCACGTGATCCTGCAGGGACCGGACCGAAGCGTCCTGGCCGAGGCTTCCCACCAGGATCACCACCGCGTCCGGCGGCTTATGCCCGATCGCGGTCACGCCGAAGCCCCGGGACGTGACGTCGCAGAGCAGCCCCAGGGCCAAGGCCCGGACCAGCGCGCTGCCCCGCGCCTCGTCCGCCGCGATCACCAGCACCTGTCTGGTGGCCATCGACCCAGGCTGCGGAGTCCGCGCCAGCGCCGAAAAGGCTGGCTGCGAACGCAAGCGGTCGGCCGGTACAGACAGGCGCTGCGCCATCAGGACAGACGGCTTTTCTCGACAACGCTGACGCGACGCGACGGCACGGTCATGGGATGCGGTTCCGGATGGAGAGCGCGCCCGGCACCCGGGTCGCGAAGCCACATCCTGGGACGCAATGGTGAACGGTTGCTTAATCCAGCCTGCCGCCGTCGGCGCAGGCCCGGCTCACGCGGCCTTGCGGACTTCCAGTTCGCAGGCCAGCAGGAATTCCAGCGCCTCGAGATTGGCGATCGCCTGCTCGGCATCGCGACCCCAGACGTACACCCCATGGCCGCGCAGGACGTAACCGGGAATGCCCCCGGACAGGCGCGGGCCGACGATCCGCGCCAGCCGGTCCATGTCCTGGTCGTTGTCGAACAGCGGCAAGGCCAGGCTCGCCTCGTGGGTCGTCTGGCCCTCGAACGCCTTGAGCATCTCGTAGCCGGACAGCGCGATCGCATCGCCGGGCACCAGCCGCGACAGCACCGTCGCCGGCACCGAATGGCCGTGCAGCACCGCGTTCGCTCCCGGAATCTCGCGATAGATCTGGCAATGCAGCTTGGTCTCGGCGCTCGGACGGTCGCCCTCGGTCAGCACCCTCGCCTGCAGGTCGACCCGGATCACGCTGTCGCGATCCAGGAACCCCTTGCGGCCACCGCTCCTGGTGATCGCGATCTCGCCGGACTCCAGACGGAGGCTGATATTGCCGCCGAGCGACGGCACCCAGCCGAAATGATCCATCCGCCGGCCCAGGGCGACGATCTGATCGGCGGCGGCGGCGAGCGTCGCATGCATGGGCTGTTCCTGTCCGGTGGAGCGTGGCGGCGGGAGGTGACAGCAACCGCGGCCGGGCACAATCGATTTTGCTGCAACAGAGCCATCCTGTCTCAGAGACTCTTGCGCATCAGGCGATGCGGCAGGGTGACCTCCCGATAGACCGGCCCCTCGGCAGCGTAACCGAGGCGCTCGTAGAAACCGATCGCGGTCTCGCGGGCGGAGAGCCGCACGGCGCGCGCGCCGGCATCGCGCAGGACGCCTTCGCCGTGCAGGACCAGCCTCCTGCCGAACCCCTGCCCGGACCAGGCCGGCGCGACCGCCATCTGCCTCAGCTTCGCGATGCCCGACCGATCCGGCAGCAGCAGCAGCAGCGTGCCGGCCAGCGCGCCCTCGACCCGCAGCGCCAGATGGACCTGCGTGCACTCCTCGGCGAGTTGCGCCTCGCTGTAGGCCAGACCGAGCGGATCGCGCAGCACCCGCGTCCGCAAACCGACCATCTCTCGCCAGCCGGCCGATCCGAACGCTTGCTGCGCGATCTCGATCCGCATAATCAGCCCGCCGGTCCGCGACGACAGTGCCCGCGCGCCGTACCGGCCGGACGCAAATCCAGATCCTGCACGTCGAAGCTCATGTCCGACCCGAGCAGACGCATCGACGCCCCGGCGATCCTGCCGTTCGCGCCGCGACGGAACTGCAGGAACGCGTCGTCCTCGCCATTGAACAGCCGGTCGTCCCAGTGCACCACGAACAGGTCGTGCGGCAGCGCCTGCAGCGTGCCGGCCAGATCGTCGGCGCGCGCGACCGACAGGCGCAACCGGTCGCCACGACGCACGACGCGGAACACACCGCGCCAGCAATCGCGATAGCGCCCGACATAGGCGTCGAGACGTGCCGGTGCCGGATACAGGAACGGTCGCGCCGGCGTGCCCGGCAGCGACGCAGCGAGCCTGTCCCGGCGCGCGGCCGCCGCATCCTGACGCGCCTTATAGATCGCCAGCCAGTCGACCGGCGTCCCTCCTGGCGGACCGATCAGCGCCTGGCTGAGCGCGGCGACCAGCCCGTTGCTGGCATTGCCGTTCTCCTGGTTGGTCAGCACCACGATCCCGGCATCCTGTTCCGGCAGCAGCGACACCATCCCGACCATGCCCGCGACCGAGCCGCTGTGCCAGATCCGCGCGACGCCGTCGAAATCCTCCAGGAACCAGCCCATCGCGTAATCGCGGAAATGCTGATGGCTCAGAGCGGCGGTCTCGGCGGTCGGCAGGGTGGTCTGCGGCGACCAGAGCGCATCGCGCTGCGCCCGGTTCAGCACATGCACGCCGTCGATGGTCCCGCCTGCCAGCAGCATCGCCGCCCAGCGCGACAGATCCGCGGCGCTGCACAGGATCCCGCCGGCCGGCGCCGCGGCCACCAGCGGATCGGGCGGCAACGGCATCAGGGCGCTGCCGATCTCGGTGTAGCCGATCGCGACATCGCCCGCGGATGCGGCCTCGTTGAGAAACGCGGCCGCATCGGCATGGCAATCCGTCATGCCGAGCGGGTCGATCAGGCGGCTCTGCACGAAGCGCTCCCAGCTCTCCCCGGAGGCGGCCTCGACGAGCCGACCGGCGACCACGAACATGAGGTTGTTGTAGGCGAAGCCGGACCGCGGGCGAGTGCGCAGCGTCAGGAACCGGGCGCCCCTGATCGCGTCCGCGCGGGTGAACCGGCTGCGCGAGAACAGCATCAGGTCGCCGGCGCCGGCGCCCAGGCCGCTGCGATGCGTGACCAGGTCGCGCACGGTCAGTTCCCGGGTGGCGACCGGATCGGACAGCCGGAACTGCGGCAGATGCGCGACCACCGGATCGTCCCAGCCGAGCTTGCCCTCCTGCACCAGCAGCGCCAGCGCCGCGGTGGTGAAGGATTTGCTGATGGAGCCGATACCGAAGACGGTGCGCGGATCGACCGGAAGCGACCTGGCGCGATCGCGCTGCCCGTAGCCTTTGGCAAACACCAGCCTGCCATGCTGGACGATCGCCAGCGATAGGCCCGGCACGTCGAACAGCAGACGGGCGCGCTCGGCGAGCGCGTCGATGGTGTCGGCCGGCGGCAGCATCGCCGCCGGGGCGGCGGGGGCGGCCGGGGCGCACGCGAGGACCGTCGCCACCGTCAGCAGACGCAAGGCCAGGATCAGGGCGCGCATGGTGATCAGGAGGGGGCGATCAGGGGCGGATCATCGCAGCATGCCGGAAACACGCGGCTTCATGGTCGTCGACGATGCCGACCGCCTGCATCCAGGCATGCACGATGGTCGGGCCGACGAAGCTGAAACCGCGCTGCCTGAGCGCCCTGGAGATCGTCTCGGAGAGCGGGGTCGAGGCGAGCAGGGTATGGCCGTCGCCGCGGATCGTCTCGCCGTGCGTGAAGCCCCAGCAGAACGCAGCGAAATCCTCGCCTCGCTCGGTCATGTCGCAATAGAGTGCCGCCGCCTTGATGGTGGCGGCGATCTTGGCGCGGGAGCGGATGATGCCGGGATTGCCGAGCAGCCGCTCGACATCCGTCGCGGTGAAGCGGGCCACCCGCTCCGGCGCGAAGCCGGCGAACGCCACGCGGAACGCCGCGCGCTTGCGCAGCACGGTGATCCAGGACAGCCCGGCCTGGAACCCCTCCAGCACGAGCTGCTCCCAGAGCGCGCGTGGATCGCGCACCGCAACGCCCCATTCCTCGTCGTGATAGGCGCGCAGCATCGGGTCGTCGCCGACCCAGCGGCAGCGCTCCATCCCGCGCGACCCGTCAGACCTTCACGGTGGAGGCGCGATAGATCTCGTCGACCACCTTGGCCAGGGTCGCATCGAACGCCGCATCGCTCATGCCATGGCGCAGCTCGTCGATCAGGGCGCGCGAGAAGCTCGCGATCATGCCGTGATTGTGCGACAGGCGCTCGCACGCCTCGGCGCGCGGATAGCCGCCGGACAGGGCGACCACGCGCGCCACGCGCGGGTGCATCACCAGCGGCTGATACAGGTCGGCGATCTCCGGAATGGTGAGCTTGAGCATGACCCGGCGTCCGTCGGGCAGGGCCTCGAGCTGCTTGGTCAGCTCGGAGAGCAGGATCGCCTCGGCGGCCGCCTTGTCCGGACTCTTGATCAGCACCTCCGGCTCGATGATCGGCATCAGCCCATGCCGGGCGATCCGGTCGGCGACCTCGAACTGCTGCCTGGCGATCGCGGCGATACCGTCCTTGGACGGCAGGTTGATCACCGAGCGCATCTTGGTGCCGAACACGCCGAGCTTCACCGCGCGCTCCAGCAGGGCGTCGAGCCCGGGCATCGGCTTCATCAGGCTGACGCCGTCCTCCTCCGGCAGCAGCCCCTTGTCCATCTTGAGGTAGGGAACGACGCCGCGATCCTCCCAGAGATAGGCCGGAACCGACTTGCCGTTCACGTCGCCGTCCATCGTCGCCTCGAACAGGATGGCGCCGATCACCTTCTCGCCGGTGAAGGAGGGCGAGGTCATGATCCGGACCCGCATCGCATGCACCAGGGCGAACATCTCCGCCTCGCCGGCATAGGCGGTCTCCGGAATGCCGTACTGACGCAGCGCGCCCGGGGTCGAGCCGCCGCTCTGGTCGAGGGCGGCGATGAAGCCGGCGCCTTCGGTGGCCTGCGCCATCATTTTGTCGTTGGACAATGATCGTCTCCCTGTGTTCCGGGCCGCCGCCGAACCGGAATGGACCCGACCGAAACATACAAGCTCCGGCCAAGTTTGACACCGGCCGTCGGGATGCCCGCCACCCGGCGGCACCAGCCTCTATGGCGTCAGACCGGCACCACCAGCGACAGCAGCAGCGTGAAGCCGAGGCCGAGCACGGCGATCAGCGTCTCCAGCACCGACCAGCTCTTGATCGTCTGCGGCACGGTGAGGCCGAGATATTCCTTGACCTGCCAGAAGCCGGCATCGTTCAGCGGCCCGAACGCCACCGAGCCGGCGCCGGTCGCCAGCACCAGCAGCTCCGGCGACGCGCCGTGGCCATGCAGCACGATCGGGCCGACGATGCCCGCCGCGGTGCTCATCGCCACCGTCGAGGAGCCGGCGGCGAGCCGCATGATCACCGCCAGCAGCCAGGCGAGCACGATCAGCGGCACGTGCGCGCCGATCGCGAGATCGGTGATCGCCTTCGACACGCCGCTATCCACCAGCACCCGCCCGAAACCGCCGCCGGCGCCGATCAGCACCAGGATCACCGCGGTCGGGCCGAGGCATTCGTTGGTGAAGCGCAGGATGGTCTCGCGCGAGAAGCCGCGCGCCACCCCGAGCACATAGAAGGACAGGATCACCGCCAGCATGAGCGCGACGTCGGTATTGCCGGCGAAATGCAGCGCCAGGTTGGCCGTACCCCCCGCCGGCGCGATCCGGTCGGCCCAGGAGCCGAGCAGCATCAGCAGCATCGGCAGCAGGATGGTCGCCACCGTGATGCCGAAGCCCGGCAGGGTCTCCGGCGGCTTGGCGGCGACGAACTGGCTCTCCAGCGAGGCGCCGGAGATCGGCCCGAGCCGCGGCACGACGAAGCTGGCGAACACCGGCCCGGCCAGGACCGCGATCGGCACTCCGACGATCACCCCGTAGAGGATCGTCAGCCCGATATCGGCGTGATAGGCCTGCTGCGCCAGCAGCGCGGCCGGATGCGGCGGCAGCATGCCATGCACCACCGACAGGCTGGCGGCCATCGGCAGGGCCAGCATCAGCATCGGCTGGCCGGTGCGCCTGGCCAGGGTGAACACGATCGGGATCAGCAGCACGAAGCCGACCTCGAAGAACACCGGCAGCCCGACCAGGAAGCCGATCAGCATCATCGCCCAATGTCCGCGCCGCGGCCCGAACAGCCCGGTCACGGTCAGGGCGATCCGGTCGGCGCCGCCGGATTCGGCCAGCATCTTGCCGAGCATGGTGCCGAGCGCGATGACGATGGCGATATGACCCAGCACGTGGCCGGCGCCGTTCTCGAACGACGCCACCACCTTGTCCGCCGGCATCCCGGCGACCAGCGCCAGCAGCAGCGACACCGCCATCAGCACCAGGAACGGGTTGAGCCGGAGGCGTGCGATCAGCACGATCACGGCGACGATGGCGGAGATGGCGAGGATCACGGCGAACAGGGCGGACATGCGCGGAAGCTGCGCCACCCGATGACGAAGTCAAGCCGCCGGTCGAAACGACGGTTCGATCCGTGCGCAGCGCGTCGACGTCACCGCAGTGTCAGGCCGCCGTCGATGGTCATGATCTCGCCGGTCGTGAAGCTCGCCGCGTCGGACGCCAGATACACGACGGCGCCCACCAGCTCCTCGGGTTCGCCGATACGGTTCTGGACCGCCCCCCTTGCCCAATGGTCCCTGACCACCTCGGGATGCTCGCGCAGCACCTCCTCGGTGAGCTCGGTGCGGATGTAACCGGGCGCCACCGCATTGACGCGGATATTGTGCTCGGCCCACTCTGTCGCGAGCCCCTTGGTCAGCATATGCACGCCGGCCTTCGAGACGTTGTAAGCGGTGTGGCGGAACGGCCAGTTCACGATCAGGCCCGACATCGAACCGACCGTGACGATGCTGCCACGACGCTGCCGGATCATGTGCGCACCCGCCGCGCGACACATGAGGAAGACGCCGTCCAGATTGACCGCCATCGTCGAACGCCAGTCGGCGAGGGTGAAATCGTCGATCGGACCGGGACGGATGATGCCGGCGTTGTTGACCAGGATATCGACCTTGCCGAATGCGGCGACGGTCTCCTCGACCAGGCGCGTCGCGTCGGCTTCGCTCGACACGTCGGCCTGCACCGCGAGCGCTCGTCCGCCCATCGCCGCGATCTCGCCCACCACCGCGTGCGCGCGCGATGCTGTGACCTGGTAGTTCACGACGATCGCGGCGCCGTGTTCGGCGAGACCGAGCGCCAGAGCCCGGCCGATGCCGCGCGACCCGCCGGTCACGATCGCGACCCTGCCAGCCAGATCGAAGCGTTTCGTCATGTCGAAGCCCCCTGGACCGAGTCAGCCTGCAACGGACTCGGACATCAGCACCTTGTCGGCGATGTGCTCGGTGACCCGGATCGCCTGCGCCACGATGGTCAGCGACGGATTGAACCCTGCCGAGCTCGGCAGGAACGACGCATCCACCACATAGAGATTATCGATATCCCAAGCCTTCGAATATGTGTCGAGAACTGAGTTCCTTGGGTCCGTGCCGAAACGTGCCGTCCCGCATTGGTGCATGGACACGGTGATGTCCATTTTCTGCGTCACGACCAGCGGAAAGCCGATCGAACGCATGATCTTCGTCCATTCCCGCACCAGCTCGCCATGCGCCTTGAGGTTGTTCGGCGTGTAGCTCAGCCGGATCTTGCCGTCCGACTCGACGCTGACGCGGTTGTTCGGATCCGGCAGATCCTCCGACATGATCCACCAATCCACGGAGCGTTCGGCGAAACGGCTCATCACCCATTCCGGGATCCACCGCATGTTGGCCGTCAGCATGCCGCCCTGCAGCTTGCCAAGCCCCTGGATGTTGCCCATCGGATACGGCCGGACCGGGCTGGCGAGATAGAAGTCGTTGATACAGAGCGACTTCTGGAACTTCACCTTGTTCTTTCGCAGCGGATGGATCGCCATCATGGCGGTGTTGTTGTGCGCCATGTAGTTGCGGCCGACCTGGTCCGAGCTGGTGTTGGCGAGCCCGGTCGGATGCCTGTCGGTCGCCGAGCGCAGCAGCAGGGCAGCCGAATTGATAGCTCCCGCCGCCGAGATGAACAGGTCGCCGCAGATCGTGCGGCGCCGCCCGTCCTGCTCGACCTCGATGCCGGTCACCCGCTTTCCGGCACTGTCGGTCAGCAACCGGATCGCCTTGGTGTCGAGCACGAGGTCGACCCGGCCGCTCGCCAGCGCAGGACCGACCAGCCGCACCTCGGCATCGTTCTTGGCGCCCAGCTTGCAGGCGAAGCCGTCGCAGGTGGCGCAGCGGATGCAAGCCCCACCCTCGTGCCGGTCGATCGCAATCGGCAGCGGGAAGGGACGCAGGCCCCGCTTGCGGAGTCTTGCCGCCACCGCCTCGATCTCCGGCTCGTGACCGATCGCTGGATACGGCATCGGCCCCGAACGCGGCGGCTCGTGCGGGTCGGCACCCGCGGTGCCGTGCGTTCCCATCATCCGCTCGGCTTCGGCGTAGTACGGTTCGAACTCTTCGTAGCTGACCGGCCAGGCGGGCGAGACACCCGCCTCATGCTCCAACGCGGCGAAATCCTCTCTTCGGAACCGGACGGTCGCGGCACCGAAGAACTTCGAGTTGCCGCCGACATAGTAGAAGGTCGACGGGTTGAATTCGCGGCCGTTGGCGTCGAGCCAGGTTTCCTTGGTGGTGTATTTCCGGTCGTGGAACACGGCCTTGACCGACCAGTTGTCGGCCTCGCGCGGCAGATAGTTGCCACGCTCGATCATCAGCACGCGCGCGCCGGTGCGAGCCAGCCGGTTCGCCATGGCACCGCCGCCGACGCCCGCGCCGATGATGACGATATCGTATCTGTCGTTGATCGCGGTCACAGAGTCCCTCCCTCGGGGAAGATTATTCTCGGTCCGGCCCGTCTCACATCACCGCGCCAACCTGCCAGGGCACGAACTCGTTGTCGCCATACCCGAGCGTTTCGCTCAGGGTCGCCCTGCCGGACGCGGTCTCGATCATGAGGCGGAAGATGCGCTCGCCGAGTTGCTCCACCGTCTCCGCTCCGGTGATCACCGTGCCGCAATCGATATCCATGTCCTCGGACATGTGGCGGAACATGTCGGAGTTCGACGCGAGTTTCAGGGACGGTGCGGGCTTGAAGCCGGAGACGGAGCCGCGACCGGTGGTGAAGCAGATGAGGTTGCAACCGCCCGCCACCTGCCCGGTGACCGCCACCGGGTCGTAGCCGGGCGTGTCCATGAACACGAGGCCCGGCGTCTCGACCCGCTCGGCATATTCGAGCACCCCCTCGAGCGCCGAACTGCCGCCCTTGGCGACCGCACCCAGCGATTTCTCGAGAATCGTCGTCAGGCCGCCGGCCTTGTTGCCGAACGACGGGTTGTTGTCCATCTCGGCATTGTTGCGCTCGGTATAGTCGCGCCACCAGGCAATGCGCGCGAGCAGCTTTTCCGCAACCGCCGGCGAGGATGCGCGGCGTGTCAGCAGATGCTCGGCACCATAGATCTCCGGTGTCTCGGCGAGCACGACCGTGCCGCCATGACGCACCAGCAGATCCGCCGCGTGGCCGAGGGCGGGGTTCGCGGAGATCCCGGAATACCCGTCCGACCCGCCGCATTCGAGGGCCAGCACCAGCCCCGAGACCGGCATCGGCTGCCGCCGCGCCGCACCCACCGCCGGCATCATCGCCTCGACAGCTTCGATACCCGCCTCGATCGTCCGCCGAGTGCCGCCGACCGCCTGGATTGTCATGGTTCGCAGCCGGTCGGATTGCGCGAGCCCCTCGCGCGCGAGCAGCGCCGGGATCTGGTTGGTCTCGCAGCCGAGCCCGATCATCAGCACGCCGCCGACATTGGGATGCGTGGCGTAGCCCGCGATCGTGCGCGTCAGATAGCGGTATCCTTCGGTAGCGGTATTGATCGCGCAGCCGCCGCCATGCGTCAGACCGATCACCCCGTCGACGCCCGGATGGCGCGCCATCACCCCAGGCAACGCGAAATGCGCCGCCACCGCCCGGCTCACGGTCGCCGAGCAGTTCACCGACGCGATCACAGCGATGAAATTGCGCGTGCCCACGCGCCCGTCCGGCCGGCGATAACCCTCGAACCGGATCTGCTCCGCCGCGGCCACATAGTCGGTCGGCCGGGCGTCGACGCAGAACGCATGGTCGCGGGTGAATTCGCCGACCGCGAGATTTTGCGTATGGACGTGCTCGCCGGCTTCGATGTCCGCGGTCGCGAAGCCGATGATCTGACCATATTTGCGGACCGCCTCGCCGCGGGCGATCGCCGCCGCCGCCATCTTGTGCCCGCGCGGGATCGCCTCGAGCGGACGCAGGCCGTCGACCTCGCCGCTCGCGTGCGGTTCGATCCGCGACCGCGCCACGACGACGTTGTCTGCGGCGTGCAGACGGATCCAGGAGGGTGCGGCGTGCAGTGTGCCGTCCATCATTTCTCTCCCTCCACGAAGATGCCCTCGCCCGCGCGCAGCAGCCCGGACATGACCTCGAACGAGGATTCGAGGTGGATGCGCATCGCCAGTTCGGCCTGGTCGGCCTTGCCACGCTTGACCGCGTCGGCGATGGCGGCGTGCTGCTCGGTGACGCGCGCGAGATGCCCGGGCACGGTCGCCGAGAGCTGGCGCATCCGGTCGAGATCGACCTTGGCGATCATGATGAACTTCCAGAGCCGCGTCATGCCGCTCATCCGCGCCAACGAGAAATGAAGCGCATCGTCCTCGTCGAGATAGCGCTCGAGCCGTCCGCTCGTGACGATCTCGCGCATGCGCAGGATGACGCGATCGAGCGCACGCGAATCGTCTTCGGTTGCCAGCGACGCCGCCCGGCGCACCCCCTCCACCTCGAGCGCACGACGGATCACGAATCCCTCTTCGGCCGAACGGTAGGAGATGCGGCTGACATAGGTGCCGGAATGCGGCACGACCACCACGAGCCCCTCCTCGGCCAGACGCTGGACCGCCTCGCGCACGGGCGTGCGCGAGACCTCCCAGGTGGCGCAGAGCTCGCGTTCGACGATTGGCGCCCCCGGCGCCATCTCGAGCATGACGATGGAATGGCGGAGCAACTCATATATCTGATCGGCTTTCTGAACTGGCCGGTTTCGCATCGACGCATTCTCTCCGCCGCGACGCTACAAGGAAATATCAGAGCCTGGCAAACGCTTTCTCAACACGCTTGACAAGTCTCATATATCTGCTCCACCGTCCGTCGCGGACCAGAGGCTGCGAAGACGGCCAGGCAGTTCGCCAGGGAAAGGGACGGGGCGCGTGAGCTCGATCAGCTACTTGACCCGCATCGAGTTCGGCGAGGGTGAGGCAAGACGCCTTCCCGAACTGCTCGCCGGGATCGGCGTCCATCGGCCGATGATCGCGACCGACCGGGGCCTGGTCGCGACCGGCCTCGTGGCGCGACTCACCGAGAGCCTCGATGCCGCGACTTTGTTCGACGCCACCCCGCCGAACCCGACCGAGGAAGCGGTGATGGCCGCGCATCGGCTCTATGTCGAGCAGGGGTGCGATGGCATCGTCGGGCTCGGCGGCGGCTCCTCGATCGACCTCGCCAAGGCCGTGCGCCTGCTGACCGGCCACCCAGCCCCGCTCGGCCAGTATGCCGCCATCAACGGCGGCGTCGCCCGTCTCCACGGGCGGATCTGCCCGATGATTGCCGTGCCCACCACGTCGGGCACCGGATCCGAGGTCGGCCGCGCCGCCGTGATCATTACCGCGGAGGGCCGCAAGCTCGGCATCATCTCGCCGCACAATCTGCCGACGATCGCGCTCTGCGATCCCGAACTCACCTACGGCCTGCCGCCCGGGCTGACGGCGGCGACCGGGATGGACGCCCTCTCGCACTGTCTCGAAACCTATATGGCGCCGAGTTTCAACCCGCCGGCGGAGGCGATCGCCCTGCACGGTCTCGAAACCGGTCTGCACTCGATCGAGCGCGCGACGCGATTTGGACAAGACCGAGCGGCCCGGCGCGATATGATGGTCTGCGCGCTCGAAGGCGCATTGGCGTTCCAGAAGGGCCTCGGCGCGGTCCATGCGCTCACCCATCCGCTCGGCGCGATCCGCAGCCTCAATCTCCATCACGGCACGCTCAACGCCGTCCTGATGCCGGCCGTGCTCCGCTTCAATCGTGAGGCGATCGGCGAGAAATGGACCGTGCTCGCACGCCTGATGGGCGGCGAGCCGGCGGAGATCGTCGCCGCTCTGAACACGCGGCTGGACCTGCCATCGGGGCTGGTGGCGATGGGTGTGACGGACGCGATGATGCAAGACGTGTCGCAGGCGGCGCTCCACGACCATTGCCACGCGACCAACCCGAGGACGCCGACCCGGGACGACTATCTGGAGATCCTGCACCAGTCCCGCTGATCCAGGACCGCGCTTCTGCCAACGATAAAATCGGACAAGGGGAACGACAATGAACGACGACGCTGCATCCAAAGCGGGGACGCCAATCGACGGCTTGCGACTGACACGGCGCGGCGTGCTCTCCGCCGGCGCCGCTGCGGCGGTGGCGGCAACCATCATGCGTCCCGGTTTCTCGCGCGCGCAGAACAAGGACGTCAAGTTCTGCGCGTCGCTCGGCTGGACGGTCTGGGAGTCCGGTCGCCACATCTCGAACGGCTTCAAGGACGCGGTGAAGGTCCTCGGCGGCCAGCTCACCATGAGCGACGCGAACTACGACGTGAAGAAACAGGCCGACCAGATCCTGGCCTTCGTCGATTCCAAGCCTGACGCTATCTTCATCGTGCCGGCTGACAGTTCGGCGATCTCGGGCGCGGTCGACCAGGCGGTCAAATCGGGTATCCCGATCTTCGTGGCCGACAGCTACGTGCCGCACACCACCGTGACCACCACGGCGATGTCGAACAATTTCGGACTGGGTCTGTCCTCCTCGCAGTACATCGCCGACACGCTCGGTGGCAAGGGCAAGGTGGCGCTCGTCTCGCTCCCCTCCAACGAGAGCTGGGATCAGCGCACGCTGGGCGCGAAGGCGACCTTCGGCCGCTATCCGGACATCAAGATCGTCTCCGATATCGCCTACGCACTCGGCGGCCAAACCACGCCCCGCCAGGTGGTCGACCAGATCCTGACCGCCAATCCCGAACTCGATGCGATCTGGTGCGCCTGGGATGGTGCGGCGACGCAAGGCGCTCTCGCGATCCACGCCGCCGGGCGCAAGACCATCATCACCGGCATCGACGGCGGTCAGCAATCCTTCGAATACATCAAGTCCGGCGGTCCGATGAAGCTCACGATGGCACAGAGCTTCTACGAGATGACCTATATGAACGCCTTCTACGCGCATGAGCACCTGGCGGGGCGCAAGGCGCCTCGCTTCATCATCACGCCGGTCTACGCCGTGACGCAGCCCAGCCTCATAAAGCTGACCACCCTGCCGGACAATTACGACCAGCCTGGCGAGGCCGCCAAGCTCGGCTGGACCCGCGTACTCTGACGAACACCGAGCGCGCGAGAGGACAGCACGATGGAGGCGGAACGGGACATCGTGCTCTCGGCGTCGGGGATCGAGAAGCGCTTCGGTGACGTGATCGCCCTCGACTGCGTGGATTTCGACCTGCGCGCCGGTGAAATCCACGCCCTGCTGGGCGTCAACGGCGCCGGAAAGTCCACCCTCATCAAAATCCTCTCCGGCGTCTACGCCAAGGATGGTGGAACCGTCACCATACGCGGCGAGCCGGTCGAACTGGGCACGCCACGCGCCGCGATCGAGGCCGGTATCGCCGTGGTGCAGCAGCATCCCGAGCTGGTATCCGATCTCACAGGTGCGGAAAACATCTTCCTCGGCCAGGAAGCACCCCGGCCCGGCCTGTTCCGCAGAGTCGACGCCGCCGGAATCGCGTCGCGCGCCGCACGTCTGCTGCACCGCTTCCCGATCCGCATAGACCTCGACCAGCGCATCGGCGACATGCCGCCGGTGGAGCGCGAAATCGTGGCGATCCTGCACGCGTTGCGACTCGAGGACGCGCGCATCCTCATTCTCGACGAGCCGACCTCGACCCTCACCGAGCGCGAGAAGTCCTCACTCTTCGCGATGATGCGGACGCTGCAGGCCTCGGGTATCGCAATCATCTACATCACGCACAGGCTCGAGGAAGTCTTCGAGATCGCCGACCGGTTCACGGTCTTTCGCGGAGGCCGCAACGTCGCCACCATGACCGTCGCAGACGCCCGCGCCACCCGCGCGTCGATCCCGAACCTCATGCTCAACGAGGCCGCCGGCGAGATCTTCCCACCACACGGCGACGAGCAGGAGGGTGAGATCCTGCTCGAAACGCGCGACCTCGGCCGCGAGGCGGCGTTCGAGGGTATTTCGTTCGCCGCGCGTCGCGGCGAGATCCTCGGCATCTTCGGCCTGATCGGCTCCGGCGTCGACGCGCTGTCGAAGGTCCTGTTCGGCGCCATCCGAGCGGACACCGGCGAGATCCTGCTCCACGGGCGCTCCGTGCGGCTGCGTTCGCCGGCCGACGCGCTCGCCCACGGCATCTTTCTCGTGCCGGGCGACCGCCGCAGCGAGGGGCTCAGCATGGAGGAGGACGTCGTTTTCAACATGACGCTCGCCAATCTGGGCCGCGCCTCGTGGTGCGGCTTCATGCGCGCTGGCGCCAACCGGCGCGTCGCCCGTGACCTGATGCGGCGCGTCGACCTGCAGCCGATGCGGCTCGCCCGCCCGCTCAGGGGCTTCTCCGGCGGCAACCAGCAGAAGGTGGTGATCGCCAAGGGGCTCTACCGGCGGGCGCAGGTCTACATCTTCGTCGAGCCCACCATCGGCGTCGACATCGGCGCACGGGCCAAGATCTACCTGCTGATGCGCGATCTCGCCCGCGAGGCGGCCGTCATCGTCATGTCGTCCGATTGCGACGAGGTATACGGCGTCGCCGACCGAACCGTCGCCCTCTACAAGGGAAGCCCGGTCGGTCATCCGGAGCGCGGCATCCCGCGCAACCAGCTTCTGCACGCCGGCATCATGGGGAGGCTGGACCAGTGAGGACCCACCCCGTCCTGATGCGCCTGCTGGCATTCGCCGCGATCGTCGCCGTGGTCGCCTGCGTCTTCCAGTCTCTGACGCCGACCTTCCTGACAGCGGAAAATCTGCGCGGCCTGCTCCGCCATATGGCGATCAACGGGCTCGCCTCCCTGGGCCTGACGTTCGTGATCGTCGTCCGCCACGTCGACCTTTCCTTTCCGGGTGTCGCTTCGCTGGGCGCCATGACGCTCGGCTGGCTGATCTCGACGAACGCTCCGCTCCTCGAAGCCGTCTGCGGCGCGATGGCGGTGGGGGCGGCGTTCGGCCTGCTCAACGGCATCGCCGTCGCACGCCTGAAGCTGCCCGACATCGTCACCACCATCGCGACCGGCGGCCTCGCCATCGGGTTGGCCTATTTCTACTCCGACGGAACCACGATCTCGCAGAACTTCATGATGTCGGGGCTGCTGGATCTGAACGACGCAAAGGTGTTCGGCATCGACGAGCCCTTCGCGATCCTGCTCGCTACGGCGGTCATCGCCTACCTCGTGCTCCATACCTCGCGGGCCGGGCATGCCTTCTACGCTACCGGCGAGAATCCGGTCTCCGCACGCTTCTCCGGCATCGGCGTGCGCCGCACCGTGGTGCTCGCCTTCATCATCTGCGGCGTCACCGGTTGCTTGGCCATTATGTTGCTGGTGGCCTCCGCAGGGGCCTCCGACGTCACCGCCGGAAACCAGTTGTTGATGCCCGCCTTCGCCGCGGTCTATCTCGGTGCCGCCTTGTTCGGCCGACCCTCGGTGCCCGCGACCATGGCGGGCACGCTGCTGATGTCGATGATGCTGAGCGGGTTCGTGCTGCTGGCGACGCCGTACTACTACTCCGACGCGATCGTCAGCACCGTCCTGATCGCGGCTATCCTCGCCTTCGATCCCGACCTCCTCCGGGCCGTGCGACACGGCATCCCGACCGGCCGGGAGCGGGCCGTATGAGCGACGTCGCCGAAGCCAGGCCGTTGCCCCCCGGCCTCGCGACCACCCGCAGCACCGACCGACGCCATCCCTGGGCGATACGCTACGGCTTCTTCCTGTTCGTCATGGCTGTCTTCGCAGTCCTGGCGGTGATGCGCCCGACCTTCGCCAATGCCGGCAACATCGAAAGCATGCTTGTGTCGGCGGCGATCGCCGCCCTGATGTTCCTCGGCCTGACCTGGATCGTGGCCGCCGGCGAGATCGACGTCAGCTTCATGTCGGTGGCGACCCTGGCGAACATGGTCACCGCCAGCATGGTCGAGCATCGCGCCGGATGGCCGGCAGCCAGCCTCGCGGGCATGACCGCAGGGCTCGTGTTCGGCGCCTTCAACGCGCTCCTCGTGGGTATCCTGCGGCTGCCGGCGCTTGTGATCACCATCGCCTCGGGCGCCCTCGCCGCCTCGATCGCCGCCGCGATCGGCAGCGGCACCTCGATCTCGCTCGGCTCCACCGGCTTCGTCGGCGCCATCCTGGAGGCGCGCGCCGGTCCCGTGCCGCTGGTCGCGATCCTCGTGGTCCTGCTCTATGCCGGTGCCTGGTTCGTCCAGGAGAAGCTGACGCTCGGCACCTACATCTACGCCATGCAGCAAAACCGCGCCGCGGTGATCGAGGCCGGCGTGCCGGTCAGGCGGCTGGTCGCGCTGCTCTACGTGCTCTCGGGCATCGTCGCTGCGGTCGCGGGCATCCTGCTCGCGGCCAACCTCTCGTCGGGCCAGCCCTATCTCGGCGGTTCCTATTTCCTGAACGGCCTCACCGCGGTGCTGCTCGGCGGCATGGCGCTCAAGATGGGCAAGCCCAACGTGCTTGGCACGCTGGCGGGAATCGTGTTCCTGGTCGGCTTCCTCAACGGGACCGCCCTTCTGGGCTGGACCGACAGCCGGAGCCAGATCGTGCGCGGCTTGTTGCTCCTGATCAGCGTCGGCCTGATTGTCTTCGCCAACGACCGAAACCGCCGCACCCGCCGCGGCTGAGACCAGGAGTTCCAGACAGATGGCGGCCATACTCGCGACCACGCCGCGCGCCGTCGCCGAAACCGGTCTCACGGTCACGGCACTCGGGGTCGGCACCGCCCCGCTCGGCGGCCTCTACGCCGACGTGCCCCGCGCGCAGGCGCTCGACGTGCTGGACTGCGCCTGGGAGCGCGGCATCCGCTACTTCGATACCGCACCGATGTACGGACTGACCCGCTCCGAGCACCTGACCGGCCACGTGCTGCGCGAAAAGACCGAGCCGTTCACACTCTCCACCAAGGTCGGCCGGCTGATGACCAACGAACGGGTCGGCCGCACGCTCCCGCCCGAGCCACCGCGCAATCCGCTCGATCCCGGTTTCTTCAACGCCCTGCCATTCCGCGAGGTCTTCGACTACAGCTACGATGCGATCCTTCGCAGCTACGACGACAGTCAGCAGCGCCTCGGGCTGCGACGCCTCGACCTTCTCTACGTCCACGATATCGGCCGCGTGACGCACGGCGAACGACACGACCACCACTGGTCGGCACTGACCAAGGGTGGCGGCTTCCGGGCGCTGCAGGCATTGAAGGCTGCAGGGTGCATCGGCGGCTTCGGCCTCGGCGTGAACGAGTGGGAGGTGATCCGCGACGCCCTCGAAGAGACGGACCTCGATTGCAGCATGCTCGCCGGCCGCTACTCGCTCCTCGACCGGGATGCCGCCGAGACGTTTCTGCCGTTGGCAAAGCGCCGCGGCGTCGCGGTGGTGATCGCCGGCGTCTACAATTCCGGTATCCTGGCAGCACCGGTCGGTGGCCGCCGCAAATTCAACTACACCGATGCACCACCCGAGATCCTCGCCCGGGTCGAAGCGCTCCGTGGCGTATGCGACGATCACAATGTCCCGCTCGCCGCCGCCGCCATCCGCTTCCCGATGCGCCATCCCGCGGTGACCTGCGTCGTCATCGGCGCGAAAACCCGCGATCAGCTCGAGAAGAACATCGGCTGGTTCGACACCGCGCTGCCCGAGGCGCTGTGGCCGGCCTTGGACGAGGCTCTCGCACCACGCAACGCGTAACACTCCGGAGACACCATGCTCAAGACCATCCATCCGCTGCTGACCGGCGACCTCCTCGCCATCCTCGCCGACATGGGTCACGGCGACGAGATCGTGATCACGGATCGCAACTTCCCTGCCGCTGCGGCGGCGACGACGCAACTGGTGACGCTGCCAGGTATCCCGGCCACCGACGTCCTGCACGCGATTCTGTCGCTCCTGCCGCTCGACGATTTCGTCGACTCGCCTGCCGCCGTGATGGCAGCGCCCGGCGAGCGCCCGGCGATCTATGCCGCGTTCGATACCATCCTTGCGGAAGCCGAAGGCCGCGCCATACAGGTCGACGTCATCGATCGCTTTGCATTCTACGATCGTGCCAAGGCCGCCTTCGCGGTGGTCTGCACAGGCGAGAGCAGGTTGTACGGCAACATCATCCTCAAGAAGGGCGTGATCCGCGCCTAGCGGCAGAACGGCCAAGACTCTGCCTGGACCCCGCTAGGGGGGGAGCCCCTGGCTTTTTCGGGAGCGCGCCTCTTGCTCGACGCCCATCAGCATTTCTGGTCGATTGAACGCGGCGACTACGGCTGGATGACCCCGGATCTCGTCGTGCTCTATCGTGATTTCGGCCCCGACGATCTCGCCCCGGCCATGCAGGCGGCCGGCATCACCCGCACCATCCTTGTCCAAGCCGCCGAGACCGAGGCCGAGACCGACTACCTGCTGGCGATCGCCGAGCGCACGGCGTTCGTGGCCGGCGTCGTCGGCTGGACGGACATGCTGTCGCCGGATTTCCCCGCTCGCCTCGCCCACTACCGCGCCCAGCCGAAATGGGTCGGCCTGCGTCCGATGCTGCAGGAGCACGCGCCGGCGCTGATCCTCGATCAGCGCTTCGGCGCCGCACTCGCCGAAGTCGCGCGCCGCGACGTGCCGTTCGACATCCTGACGCGCCCACCCCACCTGACCGCCCTGCTACAAGCCCTCGCCGCCGTGCCGGACCTGCGCGGAATCCTGGATCACATCTCCAAGCCTGACATGACGGTCGCGGAACCCGGCCGATGGGCCGAGGACGTCGCGGCCCTCGCCGCGCATCCGCGCCTGATGTGCAAGATCTCCGGCCTGGTCAGCGAGGCCGGTCCCGACTGGTCGACCGACCGCATCAGGCCGTTCGTGCGCCACGTCGCCGCATCGTTCGGCCCCGACCGGCTGGTGTTCGGCACCGACTGGCCGGTCTGTATTTCGGTCGCCAGCCACCGCCAGGTCGTCGACCTCGCACGCGGCCTGCTGGGCGAGATCTTCGACGCCACCGACCTCGCGCGGATCTTCGAAACCAACGCCTGCCGCTTCTACGGGATCGACTGAGATGTCGCCGGGCGCGACACGGCTTCGTAATTCCGGGTCGAGCGCCTCCAGACAATGCGCGCCGAGTGCCGCCGGGTCGCGCACCGCCAGGTATCCGCCGGGCATGATCGCGTCGGTGTCACGTTGTCGCCCAGGCGATTGACCATGCCGGTGAGTGTCGTGGTCATGTCCGGGCCCACTTCCCCGCAGCGGCGGCGGCGACCCAGGCATTGGCGAGGAATAGCTGCGGTTCCGGATCACCCAAGCGGCCGCGAAAGTTGCGGTTCGTGGTGGCGATCTCCGTCTCGCCAGCGGCCAGGATGCCTCTATGCCCGCCGAAGCACGCGCCGCAGGTGGGGGTCGAGATCGCGGCGCCGGCCGAGGCGATGATCTCCAGCAGACCCTCGGCCAACGCCTCGCGCCGGATCCGCTGCGTTGCCGGCACCACGATCATGCCCACCTTCGGCGCGATGGCACGCCCCCGGAGCATGTCGGCCACCTGACGGAAGTCTGTCATCATGCCGTTGGCGCAATTGCCGACATAGACCTGGTCGACCCGCTGGCCCGGCAGCGCGTCGAGCGCCACGCCGGCGCCGGGTGATGGCGGACACGCGACAACTGGCTGCAGCGCCGACAGATCGAGCGTCACACTGCTGCGATAGATCGCGCCAGGATCCGGCATCACCGGCTCGTCCTGAGCGCGGTTCCGGTGCAGCATGCGCGCGCGAGGCGTCGTCGCCCTCGAAGGCGCAGGTGTCGGCGCCGGCTTCGACTGCCACGTTGGCGATCGCCATGCGCTCGTCGATCGACAGCGCGGAGAGACCGAGACCACCGAATTCCAGCGACACGTCGGCGGCGCCATCGACGCCGATCCGGTGTATCAAAGACAGTATCACGTCCTTTCCGGTCGAGTACGGCCCAGGGCGGCCGCGCAATGTCACACGGATACTTTCCTGGACCCGCATGCAGAGCTTGCCGGTGGCCAGGGCGACGTCGAGATCGGTCGAGCCGAAGCCGATGCCCAGCGCATTGAAGGCGCCGGCAGCACCGGATCGCCGCCACCGATCGCCGCACCCAGGATCACCATCCGTGACACAGGATCGGGGTTCGCAACGGCGTGGCGGTCGCCAATTCTGGCCCCAGGACCATCCGAGCAGGGCGGCGCTGGGATAGCTCTGTGCGGACAGCGAGTCCATTGTTGCAGCCAAATCGTCGATCGCGCTTTCGGCGCCGCTAGAGCGGATCGTCCGTTGCTTCCGAAGCGCCATGGCCGCGCAGCGAGACTATGACGGTTCCCGGCGCGCCACCCTCCGTACGCTCGTTCAGGGCGCCGATCATTGAATACTCGTTGCCGCCTGGAAAGGAGAAATCGTAACCGGTCTGCCCGTCCAGGTTCGATCCCTGCACCAACACCACGACCCTCCCCGGACGATCCGTTAGACCCGTGCTGCGCACCGAACGCTTGCCTTCCGGTCCGTCGACGAACGAATCAACCGCCTGAGTCATGTGCCGTCCCCGGTGCCTCTTACGCGATCCAAAAAGCAGTCGTGCTTCGACGCCTCACCCGGTGTGGCATCAAGAGGCAGGAAGGCCCGCTCCGGCGAACCGGGGTCCTGGTGAGACTGTCATAAAACGAGAATATGACCGGACCAGGATCTGAGGTTACCAGTGCGCCGCTTAGCGAAAGGATCGAGGATGAACCGCTGGTTTCTGGCAAGCAGGCTGTCGCGCGGGCTGCTGCCCTTGCTGCTGCTCGCGGCGGCCTCGCCGGTGGCGTCGTCCGCAGAGGCGCAGGTGCCAACGGTCGTCGCCGAGATCCCCTACGATCCGCCGGTCGACGTGATCGGCGACGCGCTGGCAGGACTCACGCTGCAGAAGGCGGTACTGCTGATGCGGCACGGAGTGCGGCCGCCAACCAGCACGCCAAAATTCCAGATCTATGCCGACGCACCGTTCCCGTCCGACTGGGGCGTGCCGGACGGAGACCTCACCGCGCCGGGTGCGGCGCTGGTGAGCACGATCGGGACTTTCGACCGCGCCGCCTACGCGGTCCAGGGGCTGCTGCCGGCATCGGGCTGCCCGCGGCCAGGTGACATGTTCGTCTGGGCCAACAATGCCGACGAACGCACCGAGGCCACCGGCCAGGCGCTGGTGCAGGGCTTGTTCCCGGGTTGCGGGCTGCATGCCGGCTACTCGGCATCGAGCACGGCCGATCCGCTGTTCACGGCGCCCTACCCCGAGGACACGGCGGCGCTGAGCGACGCCGTGCTGGCCCATATCGGCGGCAGCTTCCAGCCGATCCAGGCCGGGGCGGCGGCGGTGCTGTCGGACCTGAACAGAGTGCTCGGCTGCTGCTCGACGGCGCTGTGCCAGAGTGCCATCGGCGCGCCGGCCTGCACCATCGCCAGCCTGCCCTACGCGATCACGCCGAGCGGGAACACGCTCTCCTTCACCGGCGGTCTGCTGACCGGGTCCAGCCTGGCGGAAATCTTTGAGCTCGAATACGCGAATGGCTTCACCGGCACCGACGTCGCCTTCGGCCGGACCGGCGAGGCCGGGATAAGGAGCCTGATGCGGCTCTACACCGCGAAATACCGCCTGTTCGACCGCACGCCGGCGCTGGCGCGGGCGACCGGCTCGAACCTGGCACTGCAGATGCTGGATGCGATCGAGGGCGGCGCCGGGACCATTGTGCCAGGCGGCCCGCCGGCAGGACGGGTCACGATCTTCGTCGGCAACGACACCACGCAATCCGCGGTCGGCGGCCTGCTGAACCTCGACTGGCACCAGCAGAGCTTCAACACCGACGACATGCCGCCGGGCGGCGCGCTCGGGTTCGAGCTGCTGAAGGACCGGGTCGGGCGGTTCTTCGTACGGCCGGTTTTCGTCACCATGACGCTCGACCAGATGCATGCCGGCAAACCGCTTCGCCTGAACAATGTCCCGCTCTACGAAGGGCTGGCGTTGCCCGGGTGCGAGTATCGGGGCGGCCGGCTCTGCAGCCTGTCCCGTTTCGCGTCGATCGTTACCGCCAGCATCCAGCCATCGGCGACGGGGCCGATCAGCTACCGGTGATCCGGCATGATGGAACGGACAGCAGCAACCTATCGCGACCGCCGCGATCCCACGCGCGCAGAGGCCTGCCTTCTCGCACCCGAACTGGCAGCCCTTCGCGTATCCGAGCAGCTCGTCGCTCTCGGCCTGTTAGTCGGGGTTGATTGTGGTGCCTGAAACGGCCGTGTCGCCGCCCGGTGCGATTCCACGCCGTGCTCGACTGCGCCGGACCGGCTGACGCACCATTGCGACATCGGTGAGACCGGCAACGACTGGCGGTTCAGGAACCGGACCGAGGGCAACGCCCGACTGTCCGATCGGGCTGCTAGAGGAGGGGTAAATATTCGGCTCCGACCGGTATCGGATCCCCATGCTGTCTGACGGCGATGCTGTAGTTGACACTCCGCATCATGCCGTTTGGGTTATCGATCGCCGATCCCTGATGGCGATCGCCACAATGAATTGCGGAATACGTTGCGATTCAACAACGGACCGTCGGGTCGTTTTCATCTGTAACTCAACCATCACTCGACCTGGTTTCTCAGCGCATGTATCGGCTCGGTCATGTCAGCTTCGCGTCAGACAACCCCCTCAAACTGCAACGTCAAATCGATTCCGTTCTGCGCAGTTTTTATCCTCGCGACCACCGGCGTCGCCTTCGGCCAGGATATCGGAGCGGGGGAACAAATAACCGTTCTCGGGCATACTGCGAACGATGCCGTGGCCCAGACTCCTTCACAAACGCCACTCAGCCTACATCCATCATAAGCAGTCAATTCATACAAAATAGCATTCCGCCGCAATCCGACTACTCGCAAGTCGTTTCTCTCTCGCCCAGCACCTATGCGATCAACCAGAACGGCCCAGGCGGCGCTTTCGCGGCCTCGGTGAGCATCCGTGGCTTCCAGGACGGACAGTACAACGTCACGCTTGACGGCATTCCATTCGGCGATTCGAACAACTACACGCATCACTCCTCATCCTACTTCGTCAATCGCGACCTCGCTGATGTCGAAGTGGATCGCGGTCCAGGAACGGCATCAACGATCGGCAACGCCACGTTCGGGGGCACGATCGGCCTCGTCACCAAGGACCCGGCTAAGGATGCGACATTCACGCCTTTCGCATCCGGCGGAAGCTTCGGCACCGTCCTCTATGGCGCGCAGCTCGACACCGGAACGCTGCCAGGCGGCGGCTCCGCGGTCATCGACGGCGAAGGGACCTCAACCGACGGGGCTGAAACGCACGCAAACGCGCAACGCCAGAACATCTTCGCCAAGTTCACCCAGCCGGTGGGCGATACGACGACGCTGACGATCGAAGGTATGTACAACGCGAGCGACATCGCTTTTTGGCGCGGCGCCTCACGCGCGCAGATCGCTGCGTTCGGCTCCGACTACGCATTCACCGACATTCCCGGAACGGACGACTATTACAAGTACTGGACCACCGACACCCATGCCGACTTCGAGTATGCACGTATCCAATCGAAACTTTCCGACCACTGGTCGCTCGACACGTCGGTCTACACCTACGCTTACAGCAATGATGCGCATCGTCCAATCGATGGCACCGGCTCCACGGTGGGAACCATCTACGGCGCGACCGACATACCCGGCATCACGCAGATCAACGAATACCGTGCGTTCGGCGACGTGATCCGACTGACCAGGGCCTTCTCGCTGGCCGGCATGACCGGCGACCTCAAATTCGGTGGTTGGGTCGAGCACCAGGAGAACGCCTATACCCAGGCGAACGTCGACGTCTCGCTGAACTACAAGCTCACGCCGCAAACCCTCGGTGCCTTCGCCTATCTCGACCACGAGGACCTCCTGACGGTGCAGCCCTACGTCGAAATGGATCTCGAACCACTCCCCGGCCTTGTCATCACACCCGGCCTCAAATATGACTTTTTCAACCGCAGCCTCGATGCTGCGGTCAATAGCGGCGGCGGCTCGCTCGACTATGCTCGAGACTATGGGGCCATCCTGCCGGCGGTCACCGCCCACTACATGATCCGGAGCGACTGGTCGACTTACGTGCAGTACGCGAAGGGCTTCCAGATGCCGAACCTGAACTACATTCAGGTGGCCGATCCGACGCAGACGAGCGTCAGCCCGCAGAAAACCGACAACTACCAGGTAGGGACCACGTGGCAGAACCATCGCCTGTCGCTATCCGCCGATCTATACTACATCGACTTCGGCAACATGGTTGCTAGCCGCAACGTTGGCGTATACACCATCTATTTCAACCAAGGTCGCGTCGATTATTACGGCGTCGAGGCAGAGGGCACGCTCAACATCGGCTGGTGCGTAAACCTTTACGCCAATGCCAGCGGCAACGAGGCGCGCGCGCGGTCCACTGACAAGCCCGTCGCCAACAGTCCCCAAGCGACCGCGGCCGCCGGCATCATCTACGCGAACCAGCGCCTCTCCGCGTCGCTGATCGACAAGTGGGTCGGCACTCGTTACGGAGACGTCAATCTCGGCCAGGGCCTTGACCCTTTCAACCAGCTCGACCTGTCGGCAACGACGTTCCTGCACGTACGCGGGAGCCGGAAGTGGAAGCTCTCCGTGCAGCTCGACAACCTGCTCGACAGCCGCAAGATCATCGCCTTCGACGGATATGTCGGCGCAGCAAACACGCCGCTCTTCTTTACACAGCCCGGCCGCTCTGTCTTCGCATCCGTCGAGCTTCCCCTCTGAGGGCGCTCCGTTGGAGACTGCGCGCTGCAGCCTTGCTCGTCCTCGTAGCCGCCGGCGCCGCTTTCACCACGCTTTGGCCGACTTCAAGGAACCATCTCGTCATCTACTCCATGATGGGACCGGCGCATGACCTCGTGCACGCTTTCTCCGCGCGCACAGGAATTCCTGTAACCTACATCAACCTTGACGGCGGTCCGATGCAGGCGCGCCTGTATGCAGAGGGCGACCGACCACGCTGGACGATTGCCTGGTTCACAGGTGATGCGCCGATGGCGGCACTGGATACCGCCGGTCTACTCGCGCGACACAAATCCGGTGATCCCGACTGGCCGGATGCGAGGTTCACCGGCCTGGCGCGGAGCCTGCTGCCACGCGACGGTGCCTGGTTGCCGACGCGTATCGGGCTCGGCGCCGCCGTCGTCTCCCGCCTCGGTGCCGCGCCGCCGCGGTTCGACTGGCCAACAATTCTTGGGGGAACACAGGCGCTCGGGATGCTCAGTCCGACCAACTCCGGGGGTGCGTATCCCGTGATCGCGACGATCCTCGCCCTCCCGAGCATGTCCGGCCGCGATGCGCTGCTTGCCGCCCGGCCGCGTCTGCGCGTGATGGCCTCAAGCCCGTACCTGCTCCGCGCGCTGCGGAGCGGCGATGCCGCAATCGGGCTGCTCCCAAGCGAAACCGCCTACGGCATTTGGAAACGCGACGGTCGTTTCAAGGTGACGCTTCCCACACCCGACAGCGTGCTGCCCGACACGATCGGGGTAAGCCACGATGCGGGTCCGACCGCGCGTGCAGCGGCAGCGCGTTTCATCCGCTTTGTGCTCAGCCCGGAAGGACAAACACTGCTCGGCCGCGACACAGCGGCCGCGATGGGGTGGCCGCCCATCGACGGCGTCGCGCGCCCAGCCGGATTGCCGGCGTTGCCGGGCGATCTGGTTCATCTCTCAGCAGACGCCTGGGGTGCGCGCCAGAACGATGAAATCGGATGGTTCATTCGCGAAATAGCGCAATGACACCATACGCGATCCTCGCGCGCGCCACGCTGCTCCTGATCGCGCTGCTGACGTGCGTACCGCTCGCCCGCTTCCTGCTGCTGCCCTTCATCCCCGCCTTCGGGCCGGCTCACACGCCGCCGCCGGGGTTCCCGGCGTCGTTGGCGCCAGCGTTGTACGGCTCGGTGGGGGTTGCGCTTCCCGGCGCGCTGATCGCGACCCCGGCGGCACTCTGGCTGGGCCTGCTGCTCGAGCGGCGAGTGTGGCGCGGCAATGCACTATTGCAGCCAGCTCTCTGGGTGCTCTTCATCTTGCCTGGCTACCTCGTTGCCTCCGGCTGGGAGGTGCTGATGGCACAGCTCGATGCCGGGTCGGAAGCTGTCCTGCGGCGAGCGCTGCTCGGCTGGCCCGGCTTCGTGCTGATCACCGCGCTCAAGGGATTGCCTGCGGCCAGCTTCGCCTGCCGAGCCGGCTGGGCATCGCTCGAGCCGGCCACGGTGGATGCCGGCGTGCTGCACGTGCACGACAAGCGAGCGCGATGGATGCTGGGGGCTCGGACCATGCTGCCCTTTGCGTCCGCCGCCTTCGTCATCGTCTTCGTCGAGTCGACGCAGGATTTTGGCCTCGCCACGACCCTCGGCGGTCGGCTCGCCACGCCGCTGCTGGTCAACGAGATCTATCGGAGCGTCACCGCCTGGCCGGTGTCCTGGTCGCGCGCAGCGCGCGGCGCCGACCTCCTGGTTTTGCTGGCGGCATCGGTTCTCTTGCTGCGTCTGTCACTCGGCGCGGGTTCTCGCGCGGCTGCTATCGGCCGTCGCGCCAAGCACCGTCCGCGTCCCGCCTCGGCGCAGGAACGCGGTGCCGGAATCGTCGCCACGACCGTGATCCTCCTGCTCGGCGCATGCGTCCCGCTATCCGGCTTCGTCTCGGATCTGCTCTCGGCGGAACGCAGCGGCGAGCCCTGGGGTCTGCCGGAGGGATCCTGGCAGGCCTTGAGCGCCTCGATGCTCTATGCCGGGCTGGGTGCATTCGTCGCACTCCTGATGGCCTGCAGCCTGCTCGCCGGCGGCGCGAGATCGAGCATCTGGCGCCTCCTCGCCCTGGCGTCGATGGTGAACATGGCTGTGCCGGGCGTGGTCCTCGGGGCCGCCTGGATCATCACGTTCGGAGCGCCGCCGGTGATCCTGACCGGAACGCCCCTGGCTCTGCTCCTGGCAAGCGCCATCAGCCAGCTTCCACTCCTGCTGCTGTTGTTGGGGAGCACTATCGTGTGGCACGGCGACGCCCCAGGGGACGCCGCTCGGGTACACGGCCTCGGGCTGCTCGACCGGATCGAGCTGATCCACCTTCCCTGCATGGTGAGGCCTCTCGCCTGGGGCTGGTCGCTCGCCTTTTCGCGGATCTTCTTCGAGTTGCCGCTCGCGACGCTGCTTGCACCGGCCGGCGGCGAGCCTGTCGGCGTGCTGCTGGTGCAGTTGCAGCGCGCGCTGCAGTTCAGCGGAGCGGCGGCGCTCGCGTTCACCGCGATCGTGATTTGCAGCGGCGTCGTTACGTTCGTCTGCACGATGGCGGCGAAGCTGGTATGAGCGAGGTGCTTCGTATGCGGGGCGTCTCGCGCGAATTCGGGCGGCCGGTGCTACGCGAGGTCGATCTCGCAGTCCACACCGGAGAGATCGCGGTTCTCGTCGGCGGCTCGGGATCGGGCAAGACGACGCTGCTGCGCATCGCGGCGGGGCTCGAGCGGATCGGGGCGGGACAGGTCGAACTGCGCGGACAGCTCGTTGACGATGGACGGCGTGCGTTCGTGCCGCCCGAACGCCGTCGTGTGGGCATGGTGTTCCAGGAGCATGCGCTTTGGTCGCATTTGACGGTACACGACAACATCTCGCTCGCCTTACCCCGTGGCGAGCCCGCCTCGCGCACGGAAGAACTGCTAGAGGCGGTCGAACTCGGCGGTTTCGGCAAGCGCCCGCCCGCGACCCTGTCGGGCGGCCAGCAGCAGCGCGTGGCGCTGGCGCGCGCGCTTGCAACCAGGTCCGACCTGCTTCTCCTCGACGAGCCGCTTTCCAGCCTCGACGCGCCGGTGCGCGAGCGGCTGCGGCCACTGATCCGTGACATGGTCCGCAAGGAAGGACGCTCCGCGCTGTTCGTCAGCCACGACCGGCTCGATGCCTGGCACTTAGCCGACCGTATCCTGGTGCTCGAGGAGGGGCGGCTGGTCCAGGATGACCTGCCCGCGCGACTGCATGCGGCGCCGGCGACGGAGAGCGTGGCGCGCATCATGGGGGCGGCCGGGAAGCTCGCGGTGCTGGGCCTGGGCCAGGGTCGAATCGCCGCCGGCGCCCAGGTGCTGCAAACCGCCCACTCCATAGTGGCGCCCGGGCAGCCGGCGATTGCTCTCGCGCATCCCGCCGCGGTTCGCATCGAGGCGGATGGTCTCGCGGCGCGGCGGATCGATCTCATGTTTGAGGCCGGGTGGTGGCGAACGCGCTGGCAGACCGGTGTCGGTGAGCTGGTCGGCCTCCACCCCACCCCGCCGCCAGAAACGGCGTTTCTTACCATCGTTCCCGATGCTCTTTTCGTGTTTCCGCAGTGAGAGCCGTTCGACACCAGGAGGACCCCACCGATGACTGCCAGACGGAAGTTCACCGTCACGCCGCTCTCGCCCATTCTGGGCTCCACGGTCGCCGACCTGAATGTCGCGGATCTCCTGGGGCCCGAGGGGGCGGAGCTCGTGGCAGAGATCCGCGCTTTGCTGCACGAGCGCCTGGTGCTGTTGTTCCCGCGGCAGAGGCTGACGCCACAGGACTACGTGGCCTTCGCCGCGTTGTACGGCGAGCTCCCGACCCAGAGATACGCGCAGCATGTGCCGGGCGAGGACAGGATCAAATTCGTCTCGAACGGACGCGATGCCGAGGGCAAGCCCATCGGCGCGGGCAACGCAGCCGAGCTGGTGTGGCACGCGGACGACACCTATAGGTCGGAACCCCCCTCCTTCATGTATCTCCACGCCATCAAGGTTCCGGACACCAAGCGTCCGAGCACATCGTGGCTCAGCATGTATGAAATCCACGACCGGCTCGACCCGGACATGCTGGCCGGCCTTGAAGGACTCCATGCCCACCATGCGGCGATCGGGACGAACGACGTCCGGCATCACCGCCATTCACCTCCGCCCAGCATTGAGGCGGGGCGCGAAGGCGCAAGGCATCCGCTCGTCCGCGCTCACCCAGATAGCGGGCGTCCCGCGGTGTTCATGCCGCGCCGCCGCGATGCGCTGGTGGTCGATAGGACACCGGAGGAAAGCGCGTCGATCATCGAACCGCTCTGGGACATCGTCACGGCCTCGGATCATGGCTGCAGCGTCACCCTGACCGTCGGCGACCTGGTCGTTTGGGACAACCGTTTCACCCTGCATGCGCGGGAGGCGTGGAGCGACGGTGACGAGCGGACGCTGTGGCGGCTGGCAAATCTCGGAGAGCAGCCCATTCCGTTCCCTCAAGACTCGGCGTTGGATGCACGGAATCATAGGCTGGCGGGAATCGCTCAACCGGGCTAGCACCTCTGGATGCCGTTCAACCTGCAGGAGCAGGTCGTCACCCTGGAGGCGATGCGGATCTCCCTGACCCCTAGACCTGTCCCGTCGCGATGTCGGCAACCGACACTTTCCGGAAATGCGCTCGAACATAGATCTTGAGCGTAGACCGCCTATGGCCGCCATACTCCTAGTCGCGTCACTCGGCCTTGTGCGATCGGAGGTAGGCTTCGTCAGCGGTCTGAAAGGGCATCGCCTTGACGGCCGCCTGCCGGACCGGACTCTCTTTCAGAACTCTTCGTCTCTCTCGCTGCCTTCAATGTGAGGAACGTCTTGTCGCCACGAGCACGGCCGAGACCTATCTCCCGCATCCATCCGTCGCGGGTGTAACGGAACGCCGAGAACCCGACCTGCGGCGTACGGACAAAAGCAAAGAGAGCCCGACGCCATCGCCATCGCGCCCGGGCGCGGCCTGCTGCACAATCTGCGCTGTCAGCCCGGCTGCTTTCGGAGGCTTGAAGCCGCCGTCCCCTCGATCCTTCGTCAGATTGTTGCTGCGAACGGGCAGTGAAGCCGAACGGAGGAAGAACGGACAACCACGACGACGTCTCTGCTGTGCAATTTCGGCGATGCAATTTCGGCGATTTCGAGCCGCGGCGGACGGGGTTCTGGCGGGCCACGCACGATAGCGATGATCACTATGTTTGCGCTGTAGCACTCTCAATCTAAAGTGCCGCTTTTCCGGCATGCGACCAAGCATGGAGGGCCGCTTGGTGAGGCGTCGCCTCGTCTTTCGCCGGGAGTGGAGCGTGTTCACCCAGCAGCACGACGACGATGAGATAGAGCACTAGCCGTCGGTCATAGTCGTCGTCGGTTTCACTATACTGGTCCGGATCTCGGTTGACTCGAACCTGCCCGAGATACAGATGTTCATTACGCCATGCCGCTTCGATTTCGTAAATTAAAAGGCCTGTCCAACTCCGACGGAACAGAAGCCGGCCACGCTCCATGTAAACAAACCACTTCTCCTCCATCACGGTCGGGACGAACCCGCGGGCGATCATCCAGGAGTCAAAGGGACCGAAGGTCTGGTCTAGGCTGAAGAAGCTATGGCGAGCCGGCATCGGGGCATTATCTTGTCCGAAGCGCTCCGCCGTGGCGCCGCGAAGTACCTGTTCTGGCGTTCGGCCAAAGATGATGTCGAGATGCTCCTCGGCGGTTGGACCTGGAGGCGGTGGCTGCCCAACGATGACGAAGCTCGGACCGGAGGGTGGGCGTCGGTGCATCAGAAGAGGGCAGTATGTCTCCAGCCAGCCATACTCTGGTGCCGCCAGAATCACTGTGCGGATAGCACCGTCATCGTCTTTCAACGTGCCGACGAGGTGTCGGTCAGCCCGTAACATAACCCGGAGCAGGACCTCGCGTTCGTGCGCGGTAACCGGGTGGATGGCCTGAATGAACGTCAGGCGCAGCATCCCCTTGCCTGTCTTCAGCGGCTCGACACGCTGCACAAAAACGGGGCTGGCGCCCCACCCTGGCGACAAGACCGGCGCTTCAAGCCAACACCACCATCCTGTTCTAAGGATAACACTTGGATTCACACGCGTATTCCCGCTGCTGCCGTGATCTTGGTAAACTTTCTCCGGATTCCAGGAGTATTATTGGCGAAGATCGTGTTGGTAAACAATCAAATTGGATGGCCTATAGCGCCGTACGCTAGCGGGCAACGGGAGATGGTATCACCGGATAGTCTGGCGCACTCTAGCGCAGCTTTGGCGGAGGAGGTGGGATTCGAACCCACGGTGCGCTTGCACGCACGGCGGTTTTCAAGACCGCTGCCTTAAACCACTCGGCCACCCCTCCGGGGCCTCGTTTATGCCCCGGAACCGGCGGGTGGCAAAGAGTGCCGGCATCCGGATGGCGCTCCCGGCGTTGCCGTCCCAGCAGGGAGGCGGCCGCGACAGCACCAGAAGAGCGGGCCCTTGGCGGCACGCCGGTTTCTTGCTTCTGTGTGTCCGGTATGTGCGACATGTGCCTGTAACATGGACGCCTCAGCATCAGGTGGAGCGGATGATACCCCAGCGCCTGAAACCGATCGGTCGGACGTCGACCGGCACCGACGACGCGACCTCATGAGCGGGCCGAGCACCCCTGCCTCGCCGGACCTGTTCTCGGGCTACGGCACGCCGCGCTTCTTCTGCGAGATCATGAAGGGGCTCGATCCGAACGAGCCGACCGTGTCGCTGATCCGGGAGCGCCTGCGCGCGTTCGACGTCGAGGAGCTGCGACGGCGCGCCACCGCCGCCGAGGCGGAACTCTACAATCTCGGTATCACCTTCACCATTTATTCGGACCGCGACGCCATCGACCGGATCCTGCCGTTCGACCTGATTCCGCGAATCCTGACCGCCAAGGAATGGGACGTGATCGAGCGCGGCGTGATCCAGCGCGTGACCGCGATCAACCAGTTCCTGTGGGACATCTACCACGACCAGAAGATCCTCGCCGATGGCATCCTGCCGCGCGAGCTGGTGCTGGGGAACAGCAATTTCCGCCCGGAAATGATGGGGCTGGACGTGCCGATGGGCGTGTATGTGCATGTCAACGGCACCGACATCGTGCGCGACGACCAGGGGCGCTTCCTGGTGCTGGAGGACAATGCCCGCACCCCGTCCGGGGTGTCGTACGTGATCGAGAACCGGCACATGATGCTGCGCGTGCTGCCGGACCTGGTGGCCGGGATCGGCATACGCTCGGTCGACGAATACGGCGTCAGACTGCAGCAGGCGATGGCGGCGATGGCGCCGGCGGAGGTGCTCGATCCGCAGGTCGTGCTGCTCTCGCCCGGCATCTACAACGCCGCCTATTTCGAGCACGTGTTCCTGGCGCGGGAAATGGGCGTGCCGCTGGTCGAGGGGCGCGACCTGGTGGTGGAAAATGCGCGGGTCTACATGCGCACCATCGCCGGTCTGCGCCAGGTGCATGCGATCTACCGCAGGTTGAACGACGACTTTCTCGATCCGGACGTGTTCCGTCCCGACAGCCAGCTCGGGGTGCGCGGCCTGGTCGATGCCTGGCGTCGCGGCAACGTGGCGATCGCCAACGCGGTCGGGACCGGCGTCGCCGACGACAAGGCGATCTACGCCTACATGCCGCGCATCATCAAATACTATCTCGACGAGGACCCGATCCTGGACAATGTCGAGACCAACATCTGTCGCGAACGCGAAGGGCTGCAATACACGCTCGACAACCTGGCCAACCTGGTGGTCAAGCCGGTAGGCGAATCCGGCGGCTATGGCCTGATCATCGGGCCGCACGCGACCAGGGCCGAACTCGACGAGTTCCGCGTCAAGCTGCTGGCCGATCCGGCCAACTACATCAGCCAGCCGGTGATCAATCTCTCGACCGCGCCCACCCTGTGCGAGGACGGCGTCGAGCCGCGCCATGTCGATCTGCGGCCGTTCGCGGTGACCGGACAATCGACCTGGGTGCTGCCGGGCGGCCTGTCGCGGGTAGCCCTCAAGAAGGGATCCCTGGTGGTGAACTCCTCGCAGGGCGGCGGTTCGAAGGATACCTGGGTGCTGTCGTCATGAGCCCGCCGGTCGAGCAGATCCAGCACGAACCGCTGCGCGCCGGGCAGGCGCTGCTGTCGCGCTACGCCGAGAGCACCGTCTGGCTCGCCCGCTACATGGAGCGGATCGAGAACCTGGCGCGGATCATCGACGTCACCGACACCTTCACCCGCACCAGCCAGACCGAGAATGGCTGGCGCTCGATCATCCAGATCAATGCCGACGAGGAGCGCTTCTACGCCACCCGGCGCGAGGCCGACGTCGCCAACGTCGCCGAGTTCTACGTGTTGGACCGGGAAAACCCGAACTCGATCGCCAGCCTGATCCATGTCGCGCGGGAGAACGCGCGCGCGCTGCGGCCGCTGATCTCGACAGAGATGTGGACCCACATCAACATGTTCCACAACTGGGTCCGCCAGCTCACCCGACGCGACATCGGCCCGTCCCAGCTTTCCGGCCTGTGCGCCCGCGTCAAGCAGGAATGCCAGACCCATAACGGCATCACCGAGGGCACGTTCTATCGCGACCAGGGCTGGTATTTCTATTCGATCGGCAAGTATCTCGAACGCGGCGACCAGACCACGCGGCTGGTCGACATCAAGTATCACACCCTGCTGCCGCGCGAGGCCCGCATCGGCAGCCAGGTCGATCTCAGCCAGTGGAGCGCGGTGCTGCGCTCCGCGGCCGCCTACCACGCCTACCGGCGCGTCATGCCGCGTTCGCTGACGCCAGCCGCGGTCGCAGGGTTCCTGCTGCTCAACAACGCCTTCCCGCGCTCGCTGATCCTGACGCTGCGCCAGGTCAACTGGGCGCTGGGGCAGCTCCGCACCGATTACGGGCTGCGACGCGGCGGCGATGCGCTGGAACGGATGGACGAGCTGCGCGCCTCGCTGGAGGACCAGACCATCCAGCAGATCATCGTGCGCGGACTGCATGAATTCCTGGACTGGGTGCAACTGCAACTGCGCCATATCCAGGACGACGTCGCCGATGCGTTCTGGACTCTCGCCACGGCGCCGATCGAACCGGCGGTTGCGATCCAGACCTTTGGCGCGGCGCCGCCCGGTGCGATGAGCCAGACCATGGGCGGCATGACCCAGACGATGGGCAAGCCGGAACCCGATCCGGTCCAGACCTAGAGCCTGTTGGTTCAGCGAGCATCTCTATCCGATCGAACGATTCCGTTCGATCGGATGATGCTCTAGGTCCGGACCGGGACGGAAGGCCTCAGCTCGGCGGGTTCGCCGCGGCGTCAGCCTTCGCCTTCTTGGCGGCCTCATGATGACCGACCGCGCAACCAGCGGCAGCCCCGAGCACGGCATGATGCCCGGCGACATGGCCGGCGACGCCGCCGACGGCCGCGCCCTTGAGGCAGCCCTTGGCGGAAGCCGGGCCGGCGAAACCGGCGGAGAGAAGCAGGGTGGCGCCCAGCAGGGCGGAAGCAGTCAGTCTGATGGCCATGGTCGATACTCCAGTGGATCGGCCCGCCACGACGCGCCCGGAATGTGGCCGATTCGCGGTCGCGGGCAGACGCACGGGCTTTTTATGTCAAAGCACGACAGCCGTCACCCGCGCCGCCGGTCGCGCCAGATCTCGGTCGCGCGACGATCCGCCCGCACTGGATCGGGGTCGTCCTGCAGCGCCAGCACGGCCAGGGCGATGGTGCCGATCACCGTCTGCTCCGCCCGCGCCGAGACGCCCCTTTCTCCATTCCAGAGTCGCGCCAGATCGTGCGGCGTGTCCGGCCCGTCGCGCTCGCCTTCCTCCAGCAGCGCCGGCAACAGAAATTCGCTGCGTCCGCCGGCGCGCCACAGATGTGCCACGACCGGTTTTCCGGGCGACCGCTCGGCCTCGCCGCCACCGCCTTTCAGCACCACCAGCGAGCGCCGCCCGAGACGCTCCGCCACCGCCAGATGCACGGCGATATAGGCCGGGTGGAAGACGCCGTCGACCGACACCCCGGCGCAGCCCGGATCGATCAGCCGCGCCACCGTATTGACCGGAGAGCGCAGGCCGAACAGGCGGCGCATGCGCAGCAGCGCCTCGATGCGCGGCGCCATCGCCGCCACCGGCCAGTAGGCGAAATTCCGGCGATCGAGATCGTCCGCCAGCGTCGCCCGGTCGCGCGACGGCGCCAGACCGAGCGCCGCGAGCCCCGCCTCGACCGGAATGCCGCCGCCGAATTCGTTGGTGCCGTGCATCAGGACCCTGACCCCGGTCTGCGCCAGCGCCAGCGCCGACAGCAGGAACCATGGCGCGCCTCGGGTCCGTCCGGCGCCGTAGCTCGGCCAGTCCAGATCGACCCGGCCGAGATCGACGCCGACCGGTTCACTCCCTGGTCCGACATCGATCGCGTCGCGCGCCGCCTCGACCAGCCCGGCGATCTCGTCGGCATCCTCGCCGCGATAGCGCAGCAGCATCAGGAACGCGCCGACCTGCGCCGGATGCACCCGCTCGCGCAGCACCAGCCCGAACGCGTCGCACGCCTCCGCCCGGGTCAGGGCGCGCGACCGGCCGGGGCCGCGGCCGAGGGTGGCGACGTAGCCCGCGAACCGCGCCGTGTCGTCGTCGAGAGGCTGGTCCATCGGCGGCTCCGTCGCGGCGTCGCGGCCGGCTGCGATCATCGCCCTGGCCCGCACACGGTTTTTGCATAGAATGCCGACGTGAACGCATTCGCCCCCATCGTCGGCCGGCAGACCATCGAAATCGTGCACGATTTCGTCTGCCCTTGGTGCTATCTCGGCATCGGCCGGCTGCTGAAGGCGCTCCGGAACAGGCCGGAGCATCGCTTCACCCTGGTCTGGCGCCCGTTCCTGCTGAACCCCGACATCCCGCGCGACGGTCTGTCGCGCGCCGACTATGCCTTGCGCAAATATGGCGGCGAGGCGCGGGCGAGACGGCTCTACGCCGCCGTGACCAGGCTCGGCATCCAGGACGGCGTCGCGTTCCAGTTCGACCGCATGACCAGGATCCCCTCGAGCGTCGACGCGCATCGTCTGGTCGGCTGGGCATCGCGGCAAGCCGACGTGACCGTCCTGGTCCTGGCACTGTTCGCCGCGCAGTTCGCCGGCGGACAGGATCTCGGCGACCATCGCACGCTGATCGCCCTGGCCGGGGCCGCCGGCTTCGACCCGGTCGAGGCCGCGCGGTTCCTTCGCTCGCATCAGGACGAGGATGCGGTGCATGCCGAGAACCTGCGCGCGCACCGGGCCGGGATCAGCGGTGTGCCCTGCGTGGTGCTCGACGGCAGTTTCGCCGTCTCCGGCGCCCAGGAGACGGAGGTGTTCCAGCGCCTGCTCGACGTCGCGGCGCTGGAGGCGATCGTCGGCTGAAGCCGGGTTTCCCGGCCGCCTACTTCTTGACGGCGGTCACCTCGATTTCCACCAGCCAGCCGGGATTGGCCAGGGCGGCGACCTGGAACGCGGAGCGCGTCGGCAGCGCCGGCTGGTCCTTGGTGCCGTAGAACTGGGTGTAGCCCTTCATCAGCCCGGCGAAATCCATCTTGCCGAGCTTCGGATCGGCCGCGAGATAGACATGCATCTGCACCACGTCGGCCATGGTCAGGCCGAGCTTGCCGAGTTCAGCCTGGATCTTGGTCAGCGCGCTCTTCGTCTGCGTCTCGGTGTCGCCATAGGCCGCCAGCGTCATCGGCGCGGCGTTCTTGTCGGCGACGTCGGCGCCCTGGCCGGACAGGTAGTAGGTGGTGTAGCCGGGCGGCACCACGATCGACGATGCGATCGGGAACTTGCCGCCGGAATGACGCTCCAGCTCGGCGGCATGGGCGCCGCCGATGGAGAGCGCCAGGGTGGCTGCGACGGCAGCGCCACGGAGGAGGATCGGAATCATCGTCGTCATTTCTCCAGGGTCGGGTTCGGACCGCGCTGCTGCGCCACGTCCTCGGGCTTCACCGCATCGGCGTCGTGGTTGCCGAAATGGGTGCGGACATAGCCGACCACGGCGGCGATCTGCTGGTCGTCGAGCATCGAGCTGAACCACGGCATGCCGCCATGGCCGTTCAGAACGACGTAGATCGGATAGCCGGCGTTCGCGAGCTTGGCGTCGCCGGCGAGCGCCGGGATCACCCCGGCCCCGGCCCCGCCCTTGCCGTTGGCCATGTGGCAGCCCTGGCAGACCTGCTGGTAGATCACCGCTCCGTCGATGCTCTTGGTCGACGCGCCGGCGACGTTGGCGGCCGCGTCGGCATGCGCCAACCGCGCCGGCAGCAGCGCCGCCAGCCCGAGAAGCGCCGCTGCCGCCTTGTGTGAACCAGGCATCAGGCGGCTCCGATCGCACGCTGGTGGAGACGGGTGATGGCGCTGACCGAGGACAGGATCGCGCCCTCCTGCCAGCAACCGACATAGGAGGCGTGCTCGCCGGCCAGCACCAGCCGGCCGTCGATCTCGGTCAGCGGCTTGTAGTGCGCCTTGCGGCTTTCCTCGCTCCAGGTGGCGCAGCAGCCGAGCGACCAGGGCATTCGGCTCCAGGCGACGCCGACGCCGTTTCTGAACTCGGACATGTACTGCTTGTGCAGCACCGCGCCCTGCTTCAGCGCCTCCTGCACGCGCTGCTCCGGGGTCATGCCGGCGAAATCGTAGGCGGCGGCACCGAACATGTAGCCGCCGAGCAGGACCGCCGGTCCGTCGGTGAAATAGCGCGTGCTGGGGTAGGAGATCTGGCTGATCGGCTGGTCGGTGAAGCTGATCCCGCCATAAATCTTCTCGTCCTGCTCCCAGAAGCGGCGCTTGAACTCGAGTCCCACCTTGACCGACGAGGCGTACGGCACCGCCTGGATCGCCGCCTTCATCGGCGCCCCGGCCTGGACCTCGATCTGGCTCAGGATCGACAGCGGAATCGTGCAGACGCACCAGTCCGCCTTGGCTTGCGCCACCACGCCGCCCTTGTTCTCGTCGCGATAGGTCACCGTCACGCCGCCGCCATCCTGGGCGATCTTGGTGACCTTGACGTTGTGGGTGACCAGATCGTTGACCTGCTTGGCGAAGCCCTTGCCGATCATGTCCATGCCGCCGACCGGCTGGAACATGGTGGTCTGCATGTCATAGGTCATGTTGAACGACAGCCAGGCCCACAGGCCGGACTTCATCAGTTCGGCGCGCGGCAGCGGGCTGGACGGGATCGGCGCGCCGTCCGGGCCACCGCCCTGCGCCTTGTCGAAGCCGCGCCGCAACGAGACCAGGTCGCTCCGGCGATAGGAATCGTCCTTGTCCAGCAACCCCCAGCCGCGCATCGCCTGCTTGAGATCGTGTTTCTCGTCGTCTGTGATCGGCTGGTCGAGCTTGGCCTGGTCGATCGACTTGGCGAGCAGTTCCGCCGTGTAGCCGGTGAAATCGGTGAGCACGTCGCGGTAGCGCTGCGGCTGGCCGCCGAACGTGGTGCTGCTGTGCAGGAGCGCGTTGTGGTTGACCTCGATGAACGGCTCGAGCTGGACGCCGAACAGCTTGCAGTAATGCAGCAGCCCCTGGTGATGGTAGGGAATGCGCCACGGGCCGGGATTGATGTAGTTGCCGGGGGCGAACTTCACCTGCTGCGTGGCGCCGCCGAGTTCGGTCAGGGTGTCGCCGCCGCGCAGCGAGAAATTCCGTCCGCCCGACCGGTTCTGGTATTCCAGCACCCGGACGCTGTAGCCGGCCTTGCGCAGTTCGTAGGCCGCCAGCATGCCGGCGAGACCGGCTCCCAGGACCAGGACGGTCGTTCCCGGCTTCGCGCCGGACAGCACCGGCGAGCCGGCGAAATCGGTTCCGGCGGCATGACCGAGCCTGGTCATCGCCTGATACATGGCGACGCTACCGGCCGCCGCACCGATCCGCAGCAGAAGCTGCCGTCTGGTCGGCGGGTACGAGGTGAGTCGGTTCAAGATAGCGCTCTCCGATCGTGGACGGCCGACGGCTCGTGACGGCGGCTGGACGCTAAACGGGCACAATACAACGCGTCAACCAGCCTGTTTTCTAGCTTTGTGCCTGTATTGTAGGCTTTTACCGTGACTTTGCGGTGTATCCTTTTTGTCGCAGGTCAAAACATGCGTCTCTTTTGAGCAATCTGAGCCTTGCGTTCCGAAACGGTTCCGATCGAATCATCCCCATACGGCAATGGTTCGGCGGCCGAACGACGCGGAAGAAGCACGCCTTCCGCGTCGTTGCCTTGGTCGCCTGCAGTGGAGATGGCGGAATGAGAATCTTGACCATGCGCAGCTTGCGCGGCGTGCTTCTGATGTCGGCGTGCCCGCTGGCCATCGCCGCCGGCACCGTTCCCGCGCTGGCGCAGACCGACACCCAGGGCAGCGCCCAGACCAGCCCGCAGAAAGTGCCGGCGCATCATGCCCGCAAGACGGCGAAACACGCCGCCAGGAAGCCCACGCATGCCGCCGCCACGGCTACCGGCGCCGCGGTCGCGGCGCCGGCGGCGATCGTCGCCACCCAGCCTGCCGCCTATGCCGCGGCGACCCCGTCGGCGGCCCGCACCACCGTGTCGAGCAACGATGCCGGCGAATCCGTGATCGTCACCGGCACCCGCAACCTGGGCAAGAAGGCGCGCGACAGCACCAGCCCGATCGACGTGATCTCCGCCGCCACCCTGACCCGGTCGGGCCAGACCAACCTGTCCGACCAGCTCAACCGGACCGACCCGTCGATCAGCATCCAGGCCTACGGCGCCGACACCCAGGCGCTGGTCGCGGCGATCCGTCTGCGCGGCCTGAGCCCGAACGACGTGCTGGTGCTGATCGACGGCAAGCGCCGTCATCCGACCTCCAACATCACCGCCGATGCCGGACCGGAACAGGGCGCCACCCCGGTCGACCTGAACATGATCCCCGCGGCGGCGATCGATCATATCGAAATCCTGCGCGACGGCGCCGCCGCACAGTACGGCTCCGACGCGATCGCCGGCGTCGTCAACATCATCATGAAAAAGGGCACGCAGGGCGGCTCGGCGACAGCGTACACCGGCGCCGACGCCTATAACGGCGACGGCTGGCAATACCAGCTCGACGCCGATCACGGCTTCGCGTTCGGCAATGACGGCTACGTGCATGTCGGTGCGCAGGTCTACCACACCGACCATTTCGTCACCCAGACGGTCGACGACCGGAGTTCCGCCTTCACCCCGGGCGGCTTCACTACGCCCGCCAACTCCAACAAGATCAACGGGCTTCCCGAGGAGACCCGGGAGACGCTCAGCATCGATTTCGGCAAGACCCTGGTGCAGGACGTGTTCGGCGGCATCCAGGGCTACGGACTCGTCACCTACGGCCATCGCCATAGCGAGGCGTACGAGAACTATCGCGTGCCCAGCAAGATCCCGACGATCTACCCGGACGGCTTCTCGCCGCTGGAGACCGACGAGGAGAACGACTTCGCAGCGACGCTCGGCGTGAAGGCCGACGATTTCTACGGCTTTCATGTCGACCTCAGCACCACCTACGGCCAGGACGGCACCGCGATCGGCAACAAGAACACCGGCAACCCCTATCTCGCCACCTCGACCGTCTCGATCGACGGGTATCCGCCGGGCTTCACGCCCACCACCGTGCTGGCGCAGAGCCAGACCAACGCGCAATGGACCAACAACCTCGACTTCACCCGTCCGTTCACCGCATTCGGCAAGACGATGAACTTCGCGTTCGGCGCCGAGGAACGTTCCGAGGTCTACGCGCTCGGCGCCGGCAGCCCGGCTTCGACCGTCGGCGGCGGCACCCAGGGCTTCGCCGGCCTGCTGCCGGCCAATGCCGGACGCTTCTCGCGCAACGTCTGGGCCGGCTATCTCGATTACGACGTGCATCCGCTCAAGCATTGGGACATCGATTTCGCGGGACGGTTCGAGCACTACACCGACGCCGGCGATACCGAGAACGGCAAGATCTCCAGCCGCTACGACTTCACCAAATGGTTCGCGCTGCGCGGCACCATCAGCAACGGCTTCCGCGCGCCGACCCTGGCGGAGGAGAATTACAGCTCGCTCAACGTCTCGCCGACCGGCGCCAGCGGCATTCTCGCCACCACCTCCAAGGGCGCGCAATCGATCGGCGCGGTGCCGCTGAAGGCCGAGCGCTCGACCAATGCCAGCGCCGGCATCGTGCTGCAGCCGCTGAGCAATCTCAGCGTCACCGCCGACGTCTACCAGATCAACATCCGCGACCGAATCGTCGGCGCCGGCGGCGAGACCGGCGCAGCCGCCGAAACCGCGATCGCGCTGACCGGCGCCAGCCTGCCGGTTGGCATCCAGACCAACGACATCTCCGCCTACTACTTCGCCAACGGCGCCAGCACCCGTACCCAGGGCATGGACATCAACGTCAACTACTTCACCGATTTCCGTCAGTACGGCACGGTGACCTGGACCGCCGGCATCGACCTGAACCGCACGCGCCTGCATCACAACGGCACCGATGCGTTCGGCAAACCGTTCCTGACGGCGCAGGGCATAAGCTACCTGACCACCGCCGCGCCACGCTCGAAGATCATCCTTGACGCGTTCTGGAAGATCGGCCGGTTCGACGTCAACCTGCGCCAGACCCGCTACGGCCAGACCACCGACGACGTGACCTACGAGGACCTGGCACCGGCGGCGCTGCAATTCTCCGGCAGCCAGTTCGCCGAGTTCAAGAACGCGCCGGAATGGCTCACCGATCTCGAGGTCGGCTACCAGATCACGCCGCGCCTGCATTTCGCGATCGGCGCCAACGACCTGTTCGACGTCAAGCCGCGCCGGCTGCCGCTCGA
>CAIMSN010000042.1 GCA_903844135.1 uncultured Rhodospirillales bacterium
CCCGCCAGTCCGGCCGGCCGACCCCGCCGCGTTGCAGAAAGGCGTGCGCCGCGTCGCTGGCGAACGACGCGCCGCCGGCACCGCCGCGATGCAGCAGGTTGGTGTCCTGCACCCCGGCGATCAGCGCGAACAGGCACTGCACGCGCGCCGCTTCCGGGTCGGAGCCGCGCAGCCGGGCACCGGCCCGCAGCGCCGGCAGGCCGATGCGATACAGGCTCGGAAAGCCGGCCATGGCCTCGCCGCGCGCGCCGGACGCGCCGTGCCGTCGCAGCGCGTCGCTGCCGTGGCTGCGCAGCGGGATCGGGCCGGCTTCGATCGCGTTTCCCCAGCGCAGCGCGACGATCTCGCCCAGCGAGCGCCCGGCGTGAGATCCCGACCGGCTGGCGCCGGCGGCGGCGCAGAGCAGGCCGAGACAGAAGATCGCACCGCGATGGGTGTTGACGCCGCCGGTCGCCGACAGCATCGCCGCTTCCGCCTCGAGGCCGATCCGGCGCAGCGTCGGCATCGGCCGCAGCGCCGCGCCGGCGTCGGCCAGGCGCGCCAGGAATGGCTGGATCGCGGCGGCGCTGCGCTCGAAGCTGTGCGCATCCATGTCGCGGTGCGCGCCGCGATCGACATGGCTGACGAGGCCGGGCTTTGGGAAGGTGCGGAGTTCGAGCCTCAGGCAGTCCTGCGCCAGGCGCGCGACCCGGTCCGCGTCGAGCGCCGGCAGCGTCGGGCTGATCCGCACAGACGCGTTCACGCTGGCGCCGGTCCGGCAAGAGTCGCCCGGCAGACCAGGGAAAGCCCGGTCTCGCTCTTGATCAGCAGGTCGTCTGCCGGGGCGGCACGGAGCCATTCGCGCCAGTGCGCCGCGCCGATCCCCGGGAACACGATCTCGCCGTCGAGACCGGGACCCTCCCGACGCGCGATTTCGTCGAGTTCCCTGGCCAGAGCGAGCAGATCGAGATCCGGCGTCGGCCGCGCCGGAACCCGCCACAGCAGATCGAGATCCGACGCCGCGGTCACGGTGGGCTGCGCGGTGACGCATTGCCACATGGCGCTGCCGAACAGGCGCGGCGCAAGGCCATGTCGCGCACCGGCGGCGACCAGGCGCGCCGCCTTGTCGATCCAGGCGACGGGAAGACGCCCGGCCAGGCGGCCCTCGATCGCATCCTGCAGCAGCGGCGGCGGCACGATCGTCGCCACGTCCGCGGCATCGAGCGTCAGGGCCAGACGCAGCCTGCCCTGCGCCGGCGGCAGGGCGATCGCCGCCGGCCACGCCTCCGGCGGATCGTCCGGCAGCCGGCGACGGGCGATCGCCGGAAAGCCGCGCTCCGCCCAGGCGCGGACCGGCTTCATCGCCGCCAGTGCCGGATGACGAAGCAGCGTGGCGGCCCAGCCGTCCCGATCGAGGAGCAGCAGGTCGTGACGGCTGGGCTGCGCCGGCATCGTCTCAGCCGCGCGCGGTCGCGTCGGCGATCACCCGGCCGGCGACGGCGCGCGCCTGGCGGCGACCGCCGCGCTCCTCGCCGAGCGCGTCGCGCCCGTCTCGCACCAGCCCGTCTTGCATCAGCCCGTCGCGAACCGGCATGTCGGCGGCCAGCATTGCATCGAGGCTGGCGGCGTAGCGGGCGGGATCGGTCCAGCGCTCGTGCACCGCGCCGGTCGCCGCCAGAGGATCGAGCCCTGGGGCGAAGATCGGCGTGCTGGCCGCCATCCGTTCGAGCCGGTCCAGCGGCAGCTTGGTGACGCGGGCGATCGACGGCAGGTCCATCACGCTCGGCGCGGCGCCCGGCACCGCGACCAGCCTGTCGGTGGACAGGGCGGTGGCGATGAAGGCGCCGGCCGCGGCCGCGCCATGCAGGATACCGATCGTGCGATGGCCGCGAAACGAGGCCAGCGCCAGGCATTGGCACAGATGCGCCAGATAGTCGTTGAGGCCGAGCAGCTCGTCGCGTCGCGCCATCACCTGGCTGGCGGTGTCGACCAGCACCAGCAGCGGCGTGTCGCCGCCGCGCTCGACATGCGCGAGCACGGTTTCCGCCATCGACAAAGCGGCATCGATCCCGACCGGCATGCCGTCGGCGATGCCGACCAGGCCGACGGCGATGCCGCCCGCCGTGGTCGCGTGGCCGGAAACGGCGCCGGCGGCATCGACCATCAGCGCATGGCCGCCGGGAAACAGCGCGTCGAGCAGGGCGTCGCGCGCCTGCGTGCGCGTTCGGGCCTGCGATGGATCAGCGCCGGTCATGTTGCGCGCTCCTCGCGGACAGCAGGGCGATGAACGCATCCTCGGTCAGGTCCGGCACCTGGTCCGGTTCGTCGATGCCGTCTCCGGCCCAGAGTTCGGTCGCGTCGCGGCACGCGCCATTGCGCTCGCGTCGCGCGACGAGCCTGGTCTGCGCGGCGCGCAGCGTCTCGCACGCGAAGGGTGGCGGCGTCAGGCCGGCCAGCGCGATCGCCGCGTCGCGGAACGCGGCGATCTCGTCCCGAACGTAGCGATCGGCGGCGCCGGACAGGATGCGGGTGCGTCCGCCGGTGATCCGCCAGACCAGGGCGCGATCCTTCGAATCGAACTCCTCGACGCCCTTGTTGGTCTCGATCACTTCCGGTCCGGACACGCTGGTGCGGCCATGCTGGGAGATGACGAGGGCGGTGCAGCAGGCCGCGATGATGCCGCCGCCACCGAACGCACCGGCCCTGCCGCCGACCAGCGCGATCACCGGGAGCCCGGCGTGACGGAGCTCGGCGATGGCGCGGATGATCTCCGACACCGCCAGCTCGCCGGCATTGGCCTCCTGCAGGCGGACGCCGCCGGTATCGAGCAGCAGCAGCACGGCATCCGGCGGCGACGGCGCCGCCCGGTCGCGCGCGGCGCGCAGCAGCCCGACGATCTTGGCGCCCGAGACTTCGCCGAAGGTGCCGCCCATGAAACGGCCTTCCTGCGCCGCGACGAACACGCGGACGCCGCCCAGCAGGCCGCGACCGACCACCACGCCGTCGTCGAAGGCGCGCGGGAGATCGAACTGCCGCAGATGCGGGCTCATCGCCCGCTGTTCCGGCCCGAGGAACTCGACGAAGCTGCCCTGGTCGAGCAGTCCGGCGACACGGGCCCGCGCCGACGCCTCGAGCCAGCTCGCCGCGCGGCAGGATGCGACGGCGCTCAATTCGTCGCATCCTGCAGCGCCCGCGCCGCCTGCATCAGGCGCAGCAGCACGGTGTCCGGCCGGGCGCCGCCATCGTTGATCGAGAAGCGCACGCCGCCGGGTGCGGCGCGCTCGACGAAATCCAGGATCACCGCCCGCCAGATCTCGCCGAAACCATCCGCTGCGGTCGAGATCTCGACCACGCAGAGATCCGGCTGCGCGGTCCGCTCAGCCAGCACTTCGAGATTGCCGGAGGCGACGACGCCGACGATCGCCTGGCGCCCGGCGCCGGCGAGCGGCGTCGCGGCCGGATGGGTCAGGGTGAAGCTTTCCATCGCGCGCGCTCCTACCAGTTGCGGAATTTCGAGGGCGGCCGGTAGAGCCCGCCGGACCAGTCCGCCAGATCCTTGATCGAGCGCGCCGCCAGCAGGCTGCGATCGGCATCGAGCGGGTTCACGCCGAGATCCTCCGGGCGGCGGATGATGCCGCGCGCGCGCAGCCTCTCCACCATGCCACGGTCGCGGGCGCGGCCGACCGGGGTGTAGCCGGCGACGCCGCGGATCGCCTGCTCGCGCTCGTCCCTGCCGCGGCAGAGCAGCAGGTTGGCGATGCCTTCCTCGGTGACGATATGGGTGACGTCGTCGCCGTAGATCATCACCGGGGCGAGCGGGAGTCCGAGCCTTTCCGCCAGCGCCAGGCTGTCGAGCGTCTCGACGAAGGCGGGCGCCATCGCGTCGCCGAAGGTCTCGACCATCTGCACCACCAGCTTGCGGCCGCGCACCAGGCCCGACCTCGCGTCGGAGGCCTCGCGACCGGCCTTGAGCCAGGCGGGGCTGGCGTGACGCCGCCCGTGCGGATCCGAGCCCATGTTCGGCGCGCCGCCGAAGCCGGCGATGCGCCCCGGGGTCACGGTCGAGGAATTGCCGTCGAGGTCGATCTGCAGGGTGGCGCCGATGAACATGTCGCACGCATAGAGCCCGGCATTCTGGCACAGCATCCGGTTGGAGCGGAGCGCGCCGTCATGGCCGGTGAAAAACACGTCCGGACGGGCGCGCATGTACTCGTCCATGCCGACCTCGGAGCCGAAGCAGTGGATCTGCTCGACCCAGCCGCTCTCGATCGCCGGGATCAGGGTGGGATGCGGATTGAGCGCCCAGTGTGTGGCGATCTTTCCTTTCAGCCCGAGCCGCTCTGTATAGGTCGGCAGCAGCAGCTCGATCGCCGCGGTGGCGAAGCCGATGCCGTGATTGAGTCGGGTGACGCCGTATTCGGCGTAGATCCCCTTGATCGCCATCATCGCCATCAGGATCTGCGTCTCGGTCATGGCGGCGGGATCGCGGGTGAACAGCGGCTCGACATGGAACGGGGTCGGCGACTGCACGATGACGTCGACCTGGTCGCCCTGGATGTCGACGCGCGGCAGGCTGTCGACGATCTCGTTGACCTGGGCAATCACGATGCCGTCCTTGAAGGCGGTCGCCTCGACGATGGTCGGCGTGTCCTCGGTGTTGGGGCCGGTATAGAGATTGCCGTGCCGGTCCGCCTGCCGGGCGACGATCAGCGCCACGTTCGGGGTCAGATCGATGAAATAGCGGGCGAACAGCTCGCTGTAGGTGTGGATCGCGCCGAGCGCGATGCGGCCTCTGTCGAGCGCCCGGGCCAGGGCGGCGCCCTGCGGTCCGGAATAGGAGAAATCCAGCCTGGTGGCGATGCCGGCCTCGAACAGCTCGAGATGCTCCGGCAGCACGATGCCGGACTGCACCACATGCAGATCGTGCAGGATCGCCGGATCGGCCTGCACCAGGGCGCGGGCGAGGAAATCCGCCTGCTTCTGGTTGTCGCCCTCGAGGCAGATGCGGTCGCCGGGGCGGATGACCGCTTCGAGCAGGGCGGTGACGTCGTCCGGCCGGACCTGCTTGCCGCGCATCAGCCCGGACGCGGCCGAGAGGCGTGCGTCGCGGGCCTGTCTCGCGCTGTCCCAACGCCTCATGATCGTCCCCGCTTCGTGCCTGTGCCAGAGCGCCCGCCAGCGATAGCCGAGTCATGCTTGTAAGTCGACACGGCGATCGATAAACCGTCGGTGAGTGGAAAATGCGATAGGCTGAGTGGTGTTCGACGTCTCCCTTCTTCCGGCCTTCATCGCCGTGTCCGAGACCGGCAGCTTCACCCGCGCCGCCGAACGTCTCGGCCTGACCCAGTCCACCGTCAGCCAGCAGATCCGCAAGCTCGAGGCGGGGTTGCGAACCGGACTGTTCGTCCGGAACACGCACAAGGTGACGCTGACCCAAGCCGGGACGGTCATGCTCGGGCACGCCCGCACGATCCAGGGCGCGGTGGCGGAAGCGGTCCTGCAGATGCGCGGTCCGGATATCGGCGGCGAGATCGGGTTCGGCATCGCCGAGGATTTTGCCGCCTCCAGGCTGCCCGACATCCTGCGCCGTTTCCGGCGCGCGCATCCCAGGGTGGAAATCAGGATAGAGATCGAGATGAGCCGCCTGCTGCTCGACCGGCTGGAGCGCGGCGATCTCGATCTGGCCCTCGTCAAGTGCCGCAAACGGGACCGGCGGCCGGAGCGCCCGATCCTGTCCGACCGGCTGGTCTGGGTGGGGACGGAGGATTGCGGGACATTATGCCGCGAACGACCCTTGCCGCTGGCCCTGCATCCGGAGCCGAGCATCACCCGAACGGCGGTCCTGGAGCGGCTGGACGCCGCCTCGATTCCGTCGCGGATCGTGCACACCAGTTCCAGCCTCAACGGCCTTCGCGCCGGGATTTCGGCCGGGATCGGTCTCGGCGCCTTCTGCCGCACCTTGGTGCCGCCAGGACTGCGCGTCCTCGACCACCAGACCGAAGGCCTGCCCGCCCTCCCGTCCCTGGATTTCGTGCTGGCGCGAAGCCGACGACGGCTCGGTGATGCCGCGGGCGCCTTGATCGCGTTGATCGAAGACCAGTTCGCACCGTGAGCGGCAGGACGCGACGACGGGCCGGGCATTCTTCCATTCGACGGGAAAGATCGTACAGTCCCGACCTCGTCGCCGCCTCGCTCACGATCGGCTCTGGCGCGATCACGCGATGACCAGGCAGGAGAACAGCGTGCGGGACAACCCGATCCTTCAAGTCGACCCCGTGCTCGATCGGAGCGATGGAATTTACCTCCGCGTCAACGGGTGCGTGCATCCCGTCATCAGCGGCGGACAGGCGGTGCGAAGCTTCAACGAAGGCTGGCGGGCGACCCATCTCTTCAGCGGCTTTTCGCCCATGCTGCTCCTCGTGCTGCGGCACGAGTCCGGAGACAGCACGACCTGGTATCTCGACCATCGCCTCCACATGGTCTCGAATACGATTTCCGGCCTGACGCCCGCTCTCTCCGCGGCATTGCGTCACCGGGCGGTTCCGATCGTCGCCGGCCTGTTCGAGCAGGTCGCAACGCGCTGCAAACCCGTCCTGACCGATCTGCACATCGCGTTTCTGGCTCTCCCGGAGGGCACGCGCCGGGACATCCTGGCTCTGGTCCATGAGAGGCTGGTCGAGACCCCGACCCCCTATGGTGTCGGCGATCTGGCCAACGACTCGCTGTCGATCGTCAACAGCGAAGGCAGACCGGTCTTCCTCCAACAGCGTCACCTGATCGACGGATTCTCCGTCGATTGGCAGGAGCGACTCGCCCGCTCGTTCAGGGACCGGCAGCTCACCTGGCCGAGCCCTGCCGACGGCGCGGCGATCGTCACGCAGGGCGCCCTGGCGTTCGACGATTTCCACTTCGCTTTCCGCTTTGCCGATCTGCGAAACGATTTCGTCTTTTTCATTGTAGTCGCGGATCATTCCTCACGGGTCGCCGGGATCTGGATCCCGTCCGCCGGGGTGATGATTGGCGACGACCGTACCGATTTCGGTCTTACGACCGTGGTCGGCGCCGGGATCGCATCGTTCGCCTGGAACCACCTCTGCCAGAAGGCCGGCCTGATCGTTCCGTACCTCGACCGATCGAAGGACGGTATGGTCTCGATCATGCGGGGCATCCCCGGGATGCATATCGGCCATCAGCTCTGGAACGAGCTCAGCGGGCTCGACAGGCTCATCAATCATCAACCCGATCCGGTCCCGCGGGTCATCGTCGTGAGCGCGGACGCAGGCACCGAGGCTTATGGAGCCGTGGACGAGATATTCCCCTTGCTGCGCGGTCATGTCGAACGGAACGTGCGAAACTGGAACGAACTCAGCGATTACCTGTATGCGCGCAACCTTGTCCCGTGCCGCGTGACATCCGAATTCGTGTCGGACCGATTGCGGCAGCGGATTCTCGCGCTGGCCGGGCGCGACGCGCGCGTGCCGATCGAGGTTCGGACCGCCCCCGGTCCGAAGATCGTCTTCGGCCTTCGCGTGGAGAACCGCACCTTCAGCGACCTCGGAGGTTTCGTCGATCGCTTCATCGATCATCTGGAAACCCATCATCCGGGGACAACGCTTGTCTTCGATGGACACAATGCCTCGACGATCGATTCGGGCAAGCCGATCGAGAGCCATGGCGAAAGCCTCGCGCGGCGCAGTCCGATGGATGTCGAACGGGAGATCGTCGCCCGCGCGCGCCTTCGGGCCTCCCATCAAGGGATGCGGTCGGCGACCATCACCATCGCCGACACGATCGGGTACTCGATGGCCGATGGCCTGGCGACGCTTGCCACATGCGACGGCTTCGTCTCGATCTGGGGCGCGAGCCTCGCGAAATACCGGTGGATCTGCAACCTACCCGGCTACATCATCAGCAACGCGGCCAATCTCGCGCGGCCGGCTGTTCATATCTACAGCGACGAACGCTACATGGACCGTCCCACGCAAATCCGTTTCATTGATGCGGCCCTGGTCACCGACGAGCCTCATGCCGAGCAACTGGTCGCAGTCTCCTCGGATCCAGGCTTGTATAATTTCTCGGTCGATATCCCGGCCACGCTCCGCGACATCTCGAGTTTCCTCAATGGACTTCGTGTCGGCGCTTCCTCGCCCTGAGGTCGCGTCGCTTACCGATCGGCTCGAAGACCGGCGATCAGGATATCGACCATACGCTTGGCGGCCATCTCCCCGTCCGGTCCCGCGCCGATGGTCGCGACTCCCGCCAGGGCGCGCAGGAGGTCGAGCGGTTCGACATCCTGCCGGATATCGCCGGTCCGCACCGCCCGGCCTACCAGGTCCGAGATCGCCTGCTTGACCTGGATCGATGACGCCGACTGAAGATCGGACACGCCGCCGACGAGAGAATTCAACGCCTCGGCCATGTCCCGCTTCGTCGCCAGGTAATCCACGAACAGGACCAGCCAGTCGCGCAGCGCCGCAAGCGGTGCGCGCGTTTCGGACAGGTGGGCGGCCGAGCCGATCAACTGCGCCGATTCCTTGCGATAGACGGCCTCGATCAGCGCGTCGCGGGTCGGGAAATGGCGATAGAGGGTCCCGGCCCCGACGCCGGCCGATCGCGCGATCTCGTCCAGGCTGGCGCCCGCCCCCTTCGCGGCGAACGCGGCCTTCGCCGCCTCCAGCAGGCGCAGCCGGTTGCGTTCCGCGTCGGCTCTCGGCTTGCGCAGGGCAGCCTGTTCGACTGGATCGGCCACGCGCGACGCCCCTTGATAAACGGAGAAGGTCTCCGTATCTAAGCGGAGACACTCTCCTTTTACGCCTTGCGACGCCGGCGAACAAGCGTCCTCCGGCTCCGGGGAGCGTGCATCCACAGCGCTAGGACAATGCCATGACCGGACGGTTTGGAGCCACATCGACGACCGACGAGGTGCTTTCGGGCATCGATCTCAGCGGCAAGCGGGTGCTGGTCACGGGCGTCTCAGCCGGTCTCGGCGTCGAGACGGCGCGGGCGCTGGCGGCGCATGGCGCCCAGGTGATCGGCGCGGCACGGGACCTCGACAAGGCGCATCGCGCGACGCGGGAGATCCGGACCCAGGCCGCGAACGGCGGCTTCCTGGAGCTGGTTGCGCTCGATCTCGCCTCGCTCGGCAGCGTGCGCGCCTGCGCCGACGCGCTGGTGGCGGACGGGCGCCTTTTCGATGCGGTGATCGCCAATGCCGGCGTGATGCGGACGCCGTTCGGGCACACCGCGGATGGCTTCGAGACGCAGTTCGGCACCAATCATCTCGGACATTTCGTGCTGACGAACCGCATCGCGTCGCTGATCGCACCGGGCGGCCGACTGGTGAGCGTCGCCTCGTCCGGGCATCGGTACGCCGACGTCGATCTCGACGATCCGAATTTCGAGCACACGCCCTACGATCCGATGATCGCCTATGGTCGCTCCAAGACCGCCAATATCCTGTTCGCGGTGGAGTTCGACCGTCGGCACGCGTCGCGCGGTGTCCGCGCGACGGCGCTGCATCCGGGTGGGATCAAGACCGAACTCGGCCGGCACATGCAGGAAGACGAGCTCGACGGAATGGTGGCTCATATCAACGACCAGTTGGCGGCAGACGGCCAACCGCCGTTCCAGTGGAAGACGATCCCGCAAGGCGCCGCGACCTCCGTGTGGGCCGCCTTCGTCGCGCCGGCCGACGCGGTGGGCGGGCGCTATTGCGAGAACTGCGCGCCGTCGGAAATCACCGAAGGGTTGATCAGCCCGGTGAGCCCGGGCGTGCGTCCTTATGCGCTCGATCCTGCCCATGCCAGCGCGCTTTGGGCGAAGAGCGAGGTGCTGGTCGGCGAGCGCTTCTGACCGATCCGCGCGACCCTTCGTGCAGAGCGCGACGGCGATCGCAAGGATTTTCTCCGTCGATGAGCTGGCGTCCCGGGCAGCCGGTCGATGATCAGGTTCCCGGACCTGGTCACCCTCTCCATGGTCCAAGTCGCCGGATTCGGGTGACGGTATGCTAGGCGTTCCTTCGCCAGATTTCTTCCTGGAGAACCGTTGCGAACACCACCCACAAGGCAAGCGGGAGACCGGCGAGGGCGGCGCGACGATCGACCTGATACGACGCCGCGCAGCTACCAACCGACGTGGCGATCATGATGGCCGAGACCCCAGTCGCCTCGTCCAGTCGCTTCCGGCCGAACAGCACCCAGGAGAATCCGCCGATGCCCAGGAGATTCAAGCTCCAGCTCGCAAGCGCCACGGTGCGCGATCGACTCGCAGGCGCGACCAGCAGGCGGTATCCCGCATAGCCAAGCAGCCCGTCGAGACCCGTCCAAGCCAAGCCGAACACCGGCGCGGGCGGCGTGAAGAATGGCTTGCGCAATCGCGTGTACCAGACGGCGGTGCGCGGGTTGGCGGGGGTCGGAGCGTTGCGGCCACCGATCAGTTGGGCGACGGCGACGGCACCGTAAGAGGTCGCTCCGGCTAGGATCGGGCGCATGGTTCGGTTCCTGCTTCATTGACCGGGTTGGCCGAGGCAAGCCGATAGGATGCCCACCGGCCAGAATAAATCTCGAATTGTCCGTCTGGAATTTTCCGATAACGGAAAATCCGATCCTGCGGCGACGAATGTTCCCGGGTGGTCGCCGACACCTGGACCGGGCTGTCGAGGACCCTGACGGGCGTCAGCCCTCGCCGGGGCCCTTGTCGGGTTCCTTGCCCATCACGTTGCGATCGCCGCTCTCGACCGCCGGCCGCGCCCGGGTCAGGCCCGACTTGCCGGCGTGCAGCGCGTCGCCCTTCGGAGCCGGCCTGGTTCCACCGGGGTCGGTGGCCTCGACAGGCACGTTGCCGGTGGTCTGATTGCTGGTCTCTGCCATCACGCGGTCCCTCGCTGTCCGGGAGTCGCAACCGCCCCTCCGTCGCTTGGTTCCCCGCCCCGTCGATCGGCCCGGCGGTGCTAGGGCACCGCGTCCAGCCCCGGGATCGTCGTCTCGTAGCAGTCCCAGTGCGCCAGCAGCTCGTGCAGCACCGGGGCGCCGGCGCGCTGGTTGCTGTCGAACGCCGCGACCTGGCCAGGACCCTCGTCGCCGATCGACTCGGTGACGGCGACGCCGGGCGGCGGTTCGCAGAAATTGCTGGCGGTGCGCAGCACCATGATCCGGTCGGCATCGACGAAGCCCTGCCTCGCCAGCACCCGCATCGCCTTCTGGTAGGTCTGGCTTTCCATGTTGGTCATGACGAAGCGCCCCTGCCCGCCGGTCCACAGCCTGACCCAATCCTCCGCCCAGCGCGTGCGCGGCGCGCCGTGCCAGTAGCGCAGGCTGCCCAGCGTCTCGCCCATCAGCACGAAAGGCGGGCGCTGCGCCTGCGGGAAACCGGTCCAGGCGGCGCGCGACGCGCGCAGCGCCTCGGTATCCCGCAGCGCGACGTTGCGACTCAGCGCATACGCCCAGCGCGCCAGGCGGCGATCGAGCGGGTAGGCCATGCCGAGCTGCGCCATGTCGGTCACCGAGCCGAAATGATTGGCGTCATAGGGCAGTTGGTTCGGACGGCTGGCGCCGATCGCCCACAGCCCGTACGGCCAGCCCTGCGGGACGCTGCGGTCGTCGATCTCGCGCGCCGCGTCGCCGTCGACCACCCATTGCGCCCAGGCGGCGCTGCCGACCGAGGCGGCGCCTGGATCGACCCCGGAAATGCCGGTGAACAGCCAGTAGGTGCGGCGCAGGTCGAAGCGCGGATCGAGCACGAAGGCGACCAGGTCGGTCACGCCATGGCGCAGCACCAGGCCATACAGGCCGTCTCTGTTCCGCCGCACCACGTCCGGGGCGCCGCGCACCGGCACCTGTTGGTCGAGATGCTCGCGCTCGACCCAGTCCTGGTATTCGCCGGGCGCGTCGCCGGTATCGGCGCCGTTCTCCCAGTTGGCGACCACCACCACCCGGACCGGTTGCGCGGCGCGCGCGACCGGGGCGCCGGCGACCGACAGCAACAGACAGGCGGCGAGGAGACGAGGCGACAAGGCGGATGCTTCCTGCTGGGACCGGGAACCATGAACTTGCAAGGCCCAGGCCAAGCCGGAAGCGGAAACCCGGTCGGCCACGGATCAGTCGCGCGGAACCTCCCTGAAGGCCGCCTCCCCGAACGCCCGGGCCACCGCCCGCGCCAGCCGGTCCGGATCGCGGATGTTGAGGTCGCGCTGTGGGAACGGGAACTCGATACCCGCGGCGTGGAACGCGTCCCAGATGGCCAGCAGCATGTCGCTGCGGACATTGGCGGTGCCGTCGCGCGGGTCGGCGATCCAGAAACGCAGCTCCAGCTCGACCGCGCTGTCGCCGAGTTCGGTCAGCAGGCAGATCGGCGCCGGCGTGCCGAGGACACGGGGCACCCTGGCCGCCGCCTCCAGCGCCAGGCGGCGCGCCGCATGCACGTCGGCGCCATAGGCGATGCCGAACGACACCTTCAGTCGCACCAACTCGTCGGAATAGGTCCAGTTGACCACGCGCTGGGTGATCAGGTCCTCGTTGGGGATCAGATGCTCGGTGCCGTCGCGCGTCACCACCGAGACGAAGCGCGCGTTCAGCCTGGTGATCCAGCCATAGGTGCCGTCGAGCTCGATCACGTCGCCGGGCTTGATCGAGCGGTCCAGCAGCAGGATCACGCCGCTGACCAGGTTGGACACCACCTTCTGCAGCCCGAACCCGAGGCCGACGCCGATCGCGCCGGAAAAGACCGCAAACGCGGTCAGGTCGATCCCGACCGAGCCCAGCGCCGCCACCACCGCCAGGGTGAGCAGCCCGGCCCGCAGCAGCTTCGACGCCAGCACCTGCATCGCCGGGGTGATGTCCCGCGCGCTCGCCAGCCTGTGCTCGATCAGCGTCGAGACCAGGTTGGCCAGCCAGATCAACGCCACCAGCAGCGCCGCGCCCTTGAGCAGCAGCAGAACGCTGAGATGCAGCGTGCCGACCGAAAACGCGATCCCGCCCAGCAGGTGGACGGTCGGCCCGATCAGGCCGGCGATGTTCAGCGCGGCGAACACCCAGGCGGCGCCGGCGAACAGCCTGGCCAGCGAAGGGCTGCGGACCAGCGTGGCGCTCAGCCTGATGACGATCCAGGCCAGCGCCAGGCTGACCACCAGGCGCAGCAGGTGGGTCGACACCCCGTTGGCGGCGAGCACCTCCTGCGCGACGGACAGCAGCAGCGCGAACAGCATCCAGGGCAGGGTCCGGCCCAGCGCGTCGACCAGCGGGCGGAGCGAGGCGACACGAACGTGGGCCGCCAGCCGCGCGCCCGCCCGACCCAGGCGCGGCGCGGCGAGACGCGCGGCCAGGATGGCGAGCGCCGCCAGCGCCGCCTGCAGCAGCACGTCCCAGGTGAGCACGTAGGCGTGCAGCCAGGGCAGTGTGGCGGCCATCAGGACTGCGTAGCCGTGCGCGACGGAAGGACTGGTCATGCGGGCTCTACGCGCGAGCCCGGCCGACGGTTACGACACGGTGACAGGGAGGAGTTCGGGCACGGCGCTGGGCGCTGCCCTGGGCTGCGGCAGCGGGCGCGATGCGCCGAAACCCACCCCTGCGCGGTCCGGGCTTGCGGAACCGGCCGGTCTGCTCGACATCACGCCCCATGGCCTATGCGGTGAAGGAGATGTTCGCGACCCTCCAGGGCGAGGGTGCGCAGGCGGGACGGGCGTCGGTGTTCTGCCGGTTCGCCGGCTGCAACCTGTGGTCCGGCCGCGAGCAGGACCGCGAGGCGGCGACGTGCCGGTTCTGCGACACCGATTTCGTCGGCACCGACGGGATCGGCGGCGGACGCTTCGCCGATGCGGACGCCCTGGCGGACGCGATCGCTTCATGCTGGCAGGGCGGCGTCGACCGGCGCTATGTCGTGTTCACCGGCGGCGAACCTCTGTTGCAGATCGACCAGGCGCTGATCGACGCGATCAAGCGCCACCGCTTCGAGATCGCGGTCGAGACCAACGGCACGCTGTCGGCGCTGCCGGGCATCGACTGGGTCTGCGTCAGCCCGAAGGCGGGGGCGGCCTTGGTGCAGCGCTCCGGCGCCGAGCTGAAACTGGTGTTCCCGCAGCCCGACCTGTCGCCGGACAGCGTCGCCGGGCTGGAGTTCCGGCATTTCTTCCTGCAACCGATGGACGGTGCGGACCGGATCGCCAATACCGAGGCGGCGGTCGCCTATTGTCTCGCCCATCCACGCTGGCGGCTGAGCCTGCAGACCCACAAGCTGATCGGGATCCCGTGATGACCGCGTCCGCGTCCGCCGACCTGCAGCCGGGACCCCAGCCGGGAGGCGCGCTGGTGCTGTTCTCCGGCGGCCAGGATTCCGCCACCTGCCTGGCCTGGGCGCTCGACCGGTTCGACCGGGTGGAGACGCTCGGCTTCGCCTACGGGCAACGCCACCTGGTCGAGCTGGCATGCCGCGACGCGCTGCGCCGCGGCATGGTGGCGCATCGCACGGTCTGGACCGACCGGCTGGGCCCGGACCATACGCTCGATCTCGGCGTGCTGGGCCAGGTCTCCGACACGGCGCTGACCAGCGAGGCCGAGATCGCGTTCGGCGCCGGCGGCCTGCCCAACACCTTCGTACCGGGCCGCAACCTGCTGTTCCTGACCTTCGCCGCGGCGCTGGCGACCAGGCGCGGGCTGAAGCACATCGTCGGCGGCATGTGCGAGACCGACTACTCCGGCTATCCGGACTGCCGCGACGACACCATCAAGGCGCTGCAGGTCGCGCTCAATCTCGGCATGCAGAGCCGCTTCGTGCTGCACACGCCGCTGATGTGGCTGGACAAGGCGGAGACCTGGCATCTGGCGGAGCGGCTGGGCGGCGCCGATCTGGTCGGGCTGATCCGCGACGAGAGCCATAGCTGCTATCTCGGCGACCGCCTGCATGCGCACGACTGGGGCCTGGGCTGCGGCGAGTGTCCGGCCTGCGAGCTGCGGCGGCGCGGCTGGGAGCGCTATCGCCACCCGCCGGCGCCAGATGCCGCACCGGGCAACGGGCCAGACACCGGACCGGGCGATGCTTGAGCTGCGCTTCACCCGGCGGTTCTCGATGGGACACCGGCTGATCCACGGCGCCTCGGAGAGCTGCGCCCTGCCGCACGGGCACAACGAGTTCGTCACCGTTCACCTGGTACCGAATGCGCTGGGACGTCTCGACGGCGGGTCGAACATGCCGGTCTCGTTCGAGCGGGCCAAGGGGCGCTGGCACCGGTTCGTCGACGAGCGTCTCGACCATGCCTTGCAGCTCTCCGACACCGATCCGCTGCTGGGCTGGTTCCGCGCCAACGAGCCAGCCCGGGCGGAGCGCATCGTGGTGACGCCGGGCGATCCGACCACCGAGCTGATGGCCTGCCTGTTGCTGGCCAAGCTGTCGGCGATACTGGCGGACGATGGCGGGCTGCTGCGCTGCGTCGCCCTGACGCTGGAGGAGACGCCGACCAACACGGTCAGCCTGACCGCGGAGGCGCTTGGTTTGCTACCGTCCGCGCATGGCGGCTGGTGGACGCGCCCCGACATGAGCATCGCGTGAGAGGAGCAGGCACATGAGCGACGACGGATCGGCCGGCCTGACCCAGCTCGGCCGCAACGTTGGGGCGCCGGCCAGTCCGGAGCAGGCGGTGCTGGAGCGGGTGCCGTCGCCGCATCCCGGCCGGCAGTACCTGGTGCGGTTCACCGCGCCGGAGTTCACCTCGCTCTGCCCGGTGACCGGGCAGCCCGACTTCGCGCATCTGGTGATCGACTACGTGCCGGGCGACTGGATCGTCGAGAGCAAGTCGCTGAAGCTGTTCCTGACCAGCTTTCGCAATCACGGCGCGTTCCACGAGGCATGCTCGGTGCAGGTGGCGACGGCCCTGGTCGATCTGCTGTCGCCGGTCTGGCTCAGGATTGGCGCCTACTGGTATCCGCGCGGCGGCATCCCGATCGACGTGTTCTGGCAGACCGGCGCGCCTCCGGATGCGGTCTGGATTCCGGAGCAGGACGTGCGGGGCTATCGGGGACGCGGCTGATCCCGTCCGCCGAGCCCCGGTCGTTCAGCCTGCCTCACGCCGCGCGCGTCGCGCGATAGGCGGCGGTCGCGACGACGCGGACGTCGAGCCTGATGCAGCGCGCCGGCAGGTCGAGCGCGGCATCGCCGTCGGTCCAGCGCTGGCGCTGGGCGCCGCACGGCTCGACCGCCCACCAGCCCTCGCCAAGGCGCAGATCGTCCAGCGACACGCCGACCGGATCGAGACCGCCCTCGCTGGTCCAGACATCCAGCGCGCCGACCGCGACGCCGAGCCGGCGGCGATCGTCGAGCCACGGCGCGGTCGCGGACGGCGACTCGTGCCGCGAGACCAGGCGGACGGTCTGAGCGGCCGGCGCGTCGGCGGCGACCAGCCAGAAGCTGTGGGTGCCGTCGGCCTGCACGCGGCGCGGCGATAGCCCGCGTCCGTCCGGGAGCACCAGATGCAGGGCGGCGTCGTGCGAGACCGGGATGTCGTGCGGCGCCGCGCCGGCGCGATCGGCCAGGCGCTGCCAGACCGGCCGCACCGTCGCGGCATCGGTCGCCAGCCTGGCGCAGGCCGCGGGATGGTCGGCACGGTCGAAGCGGGCATGCAGCGACTGGGCGGCCTGGCCGGCGAACTGGTGACGATTGCCGGTGTCGAGATAGCTCTCCGCCGCCGTGCCGTCGGCGATCAGGATGCCGTGCCGCTCCAGCTCGACATGGACGTAATGCACCGAGGCGACATCCACCGCGACGATGCTGCGTCCGTTGACCAGTTGGCGGGCGGCGATCAGCACGCCGTCGAGCAGCAGCGCATGATCCGGCGACACGGTGAGCGCGCGCGACGGCACGCCGTCGGCGATCGCGCCGGGTGCGAGACGGATCGGACGGACCAGCGACGGGTCGGGATGACGGGCGACGTCGATGCGACGGTCGCCGACCCAGACGATCCGCGACGCACGCTGCCTGCCGTCCTGCAGCGTGACGGCGATGTCGCCGGCGCGCAGGGTCTCCACGGCGCGCTCGCCGTCGATGGTCAGGATCGCGGTGCCGGCGGCGTAGCAGGGCGCGCTGGGGGCGAACGATACACCGCGGATATTGGTCCCGGCGGCGGCGGTGGCGAGGGTGGTGAAGCTCTCGCCGGCGCCGGTGGTCGAGGACAGGCTGTCGGTGATGCCGTAGAGGTAGGTCTGGTCGAGATCGCCGACCGTCGCGTTGGTGGCGTAGAGCTGCACGCTGTCGCCGATCACCTGGCCGGTCAGGCCGATCAGCCCGGTGGTGCCGGCCTTCGCGGTATCGGCGACCAGGCCCTGGAGGCCGCTCGAGAGCGTGTATTCCAGGTTCCAGCTCGCGCCGTTGAAGATCCATTTCTGCAGGCCGCCGTCGCCGAGCCCGCCCTCTTTCGGATTGCCGCTGTCGGCGACGTAGAGCGTGGTGGCGTTGGCGAAGAAGAAGCCCTCCGGACTGAGATTCACCGACGTGCCGATCGCCGACATGTTGGCGCTGTTCGCCTGCGCCGCGGTCAGGATGTCGTTACCGTTGATGCCGGCCAGCGTCACCGGCGCGGTGGCCCCGCCCGGATTGGTGCCGTAGCTGGCGATGTTCGACGTGCCGTTGGTGCCCTGCTTGCTGTCGCGCGAGACATAGAGCGCGCCGTTGTAGATCTCGAGCGTGCGGGTATCGGTGCTGGTGTCGATCGCGGTGGCGCTGGAGGCGCCGTCGGTCGCCTGGAACACGCCCTGGGTCTTGTCGCCCTTCACGCCCTGGCCGGACAGATAGAACGAGCTGCCGTTCACCGTGGCGACGCTGCGGGGATTGTTGGTGTTGGAGACGTTGAACAGGGCGGTGCTGGTATCGACGCTACCGTCGGCGCGCACGTCGGCGATCGCGCGAGCGACCGCGGTGTATTTCCCGCCCGGCACGCTGGTGGATTGCGCCAGGGCGGCGTTGCCATAGACCGTGGCGCCGCCCGCATTGTAGGTCGCGGCATTGATCGCGTAGCCGGCGATCACCAGCGACTGGCCGTCCGCGGACAGTTCCAGCGCGCCCTCCGAAGACGAGCCGTACTCGCCGGAGAAGGCGTGTTCGGTGACGCCGGACGCGTTGACGCTGTCGGTCTGCGGCAGCACCAGCCGGGTGACGAAGCTGCCGCTGGCGGTCAGCTCCTCCAGCACCACCGGCGCGGCCTGGTTGTCGGTGTAGGCGCCGCTGCCGTCGCCGTCGCCATAGATGCTGATCACCAGGTCGCCGGCGGTGAAGAAATTCGTGGCCGCCGCGGATGCCGCGGATCCGGTCAGCGCCGCCGCATGGCTCGGCGCTGACCCGGGCACGCCGGCCTGCGACACCGCTTCGGCCTGCAAGGCCAGCAGCGTCGATGGCGCCAGGGACCCCGCCAGGGATGGGGCCAGGGCGGTGGCGTCGGCACCGTCAGACGCGGCCGGCTGTGACAAGGAGGCATCGCGGCGGGTCCCGGAGCTATTCCCGGAGCTGGCTTGGGCGAAGACCTGGCCGACCTCGCTATGCCGGCCGGCGTCGAGCGAGGCGACGTGGAGCGACCGGGTGGCGTCGGTCTGGCCGTGCAGCCGGCCCGCGATGGTCCGGGCCGTCCCGTGGGTCTCCGACCTCGCCTCGCGTCCGAGTCGATCGCTACCGCCGTCGCTGTCAGCCATGATCCCGCCCATCGCTTTTTCGTGAACGGTCTCGTTTATGGGCGACGCGGCGTGGTTTCCAATGACGTTATGATGTCAGTGGGGCGGGCTACCAGCCGGCGCTGCCGGGGCCGCCCTTGAACGGGCCGCGCACCCAGCTCGTGATCCAGCCGCCATAGAAGCCGCCGGGCTGCGGCGTGACGCTCTCGCCGCCGACCCGGCACGACTCCATCGGTCCGGCATAGACCGCGACATGGTCGCGCAGGGCGGCGAATCGCGGCGACGGGTCGGGATAGCTCCAGCCGGCCCGTTCGGCGGTGCGGTCGCCGGCGACGATGGTCCAGTAGCGCGCGAGACCCTTCCATTCGCAGAAGCTGCCGCCGGACGCCGGACGCAGACTGCCTGGAATGAAGGCATCCGGCGGCAGATAGTAGACCGGCGGGTGGCTGGTCTCCAGCACCCGCCAGGCCGCGTCGGTGCGGGCGATGGTCTGGCCGGCGAACACGATCTCCACCGGCAGCGGGACCGGCTGCAGCGCCGGCGGACGCGGATAGTCCCAGACATTCTCGACGGGATGGGCCATCCTCCCGCAGCGCCCGACCGGAGCCGGGGTTTCCAGCGACGCGCACTCTTGCGGAAACCACCAGGGCGGCGACGATGGACAGCCAGACCACTCCCACCCTCGCTTCCCCGCTGCGCAGGCGGCAGATCCTGGCGGTGGCGGCCGGCAACGCGCTCGAATTCTACGATTTCCTGACCTACGCCTTCTTCGCCGTGCAGATCGGCCGCACTTTCTTTCCATCCTCGTCGGCGCATGGCAGCCTGCTCGCGGCGCTGGCGACGTTCGGCGCCGGCTTCCTGACCCGGCCGCTCGGCGCCTGGGTGATCGGGCGGATGGGCGACCGTCGCGGCCGCAAGCCGGCGATGATGCTCTCCTTCTCGCTGATCGGCGTTGCGGTGGCGGGGCTCGCTCTGACCCCGTCCTATGCCAGCATCGGCATCGCCGCGCCGATCCTGGCGATCTGCTTCCGCATGCTGCAGGGCTTCGCTGTCGGCGGCGAGGTCGGGCCGAGCAGCGCCTTCCTGATCGAAGCGGCGCCGCGCCTGCGCCGCGGCCTCTACACCGCGATCCAGCCGATGACCGCCGACCTCTCGGTGCTGGTGGCCGGGCTGGTCGGTCTGCTGCTGGCCAACCTGCTGAGCGACGCGGCACTCACCGCCTGGGGCTGGCGCCTGGCGCTGCTGCTGGGGGTGGCGATCGTCCCGCTCGGGCTGGTGCTGCGCGGCTCGCTCGAGGAGACCCTGCAGCGCGAGGACGACATCGCGCCCCGGACCGGCAAACACCCGGCGGGCGGTGGCCCGGTCGCGCTGGCGCCGATCGCCGTGCTCGGCATCGCCCTGCTGGCGAGTGCGACCATCAGCAACTACACGCTGACCTATCTCACCACCTATGCGGTGACCACGCTGGCGATGCCGACAAGGCTGGCGTTCGGCGCCACCATCCTGGTCGGGCTGGCAGGGGTGA
>CAIMSN010000043.1 GCA_903844135.1 uncultured Rhodospirillales bacterium
CGACCAGGGCGAAGGCGATGCGGGCCAGGTCGAGGCCGGCGACGATGCCGGGCTCGCGCGCCTGCAGCACGCAGCGCGTGACCAGGCCGGCGGGGACGATCGAATCGGTGGTGAGGTCGCCGGCGCGGCCGAGATCCTCCAGCAGGGCGGCGCGAACCTGCGGCTCCAGCATCAGGTCGGGCAGCGGCGGGATCACGAGGCGAGTCTTTTCGCGTCCAGGCCGGTCCGGGCGAGCGCTTCCGCCATCGTCAGGGTGCGCCGGATCGCCGTGCCGTCGCGGCCGGGATGATCGGTGCGGAAGTGACCGCCGCGACTCTCCTCCCGGTCCAGCGCCGACAGGCACATCATCAGGCCGACCAGGGACGCGTCGTCGCCCGGCGCGGCCGGCGATAGCGCCGCGATCGCCCGTTCGAGCCCGGCGCGGTCGCGCAGCACGCCGGCGGCATTGGTCATGATCCGGCGGATCTGCGCGCGATCGGGAGCGTGAGCCGGAGGATGGTCGTCTGCTCGCAGGTCGGCTCGGCCGGTGTGGTCCGGCGGCACGGCATGCGCGCCGGAGACGCACTCCGCGACCGCGACGGCGCCGGCGGCGGCCTCCAGAAGGGAGTTGCTGGCCAGGCGGTTGGCGCCGTGCAGGCCGGTGCAGGCGACCTCGCCGGCCGCATACAGGCCGGGCACGGCGCTTCTCCCGTCCGCATCCACGGCGATGCCGCCCATGTGATAATGCGCCGCCGGACGCACCGGGATCGGCATGATGGCCGGATCGATGCCGAGCGCCTTGCAGGCGGCATCGATGCCGGGAAAGCGGGTGGCGAAGCGGGCGCCGAGCGCGGTGCGCGCATCCAGGAACACGCGATGGCCGGCGGCGAGATGATGCCAGACGGCGCGGGAGACCACGTCGCGCGGAGCGAGCTCGGTCTCCATGAAGCGGGCGCCGGTCTCGTCGATCAGGGTGGCGCCTTCGCCGCGCACCGCCTCGCTGACCAGCGGCAGCGGCGCGTCGCCGCCGAGCGTGGCCAGGGCGGTCGGGTGGAACTGCACGAATTCCAGGTCGCCCAGCCTGGCCCCTGCCCTGGCCGCCGCGGCCAGGCCCGACCCGGTCGAGCCGAGCGGGTTGGTGGTGTCGCGATACAGGCCGCCGACCCCGCCGGTCGCCAGCACGATGCTGGCGGTGGCGAGACGAAGACTCTCGCCGTCGCGGGACAGGAGCGCGGCGCACACCTGGCCGTCGGCCTCGATCCGCAGCAGCCTGGTCCGCTCCAGCACGGTGATCGAGGGAGCCGCGCGCACCCGCGCCGAGAGGGCCCGGACGATCTCGGCGCCGGTGGAGTCGCCCATCGCATGCACGATGCGACGTCTGGAATGCGCCGCCTCCAACCCGACCGCCAGCTTGCCCTGCGCATCATGGTCGAAGCGCACGCCGTAGCCTTCGAGCAGCGCCACGATTCCCGGCCCGGCGCCGACCAGCCGTGCCACCGACCCGGCGTCGCAGAGCCCGTCGCCGGCCGCCATGGTGTCGGCGCGATGCAGAGACGGGTCGTCGTCGGCCGCGACCGCGGCGGCCAGGCCGCCCTGGGCCCAGACGCTGGAGCTGTCGGCGCCGAGCCGTCCGCCGGTGACCAGCACGCAGGGACGCGGCGCCAGCGAGAGCGCGGTCAGCAGGCCGGCGAGACCGCTGCCGACGATGACGGGTTGGCCTGCGACGGACTGCATCGGACCGGTGTCCTTCACAGCGCCAGCATTCTCTCGACCGCCTGCCGCGCGCGAACCGCCAGGTGCGCCTCGATGGTGACCTCGGTCGTCATGCTCTCGAGCGAGGCGCGGATCGCCGGCAGGGTGATCCGCTTCATGTGCGGGCAGAGATTGCAGGGGCGGATGAATTCGACCTCGGGATGCATCACCGCGAGATTGTCGCTCATCGAGCATTCGGTGATCAGCACCACGCGCGACGCCTTTCCAGAGGCGACGAAATCCGACATGTGCGCGGTGGAGCCGGCGAAATCGGCCTCGGCGACCACCTCCGGCGGGCACTCCGGGTGCGCCAGCACGATGATGCCGGGGTGCTCGGCCCGCATGCGGCGGATCTCCTCCGGCGTGAAGCGCTCGTGCACCTCGCAATGGCCGGCCCAGGTGATCATCCTGATGCCGGTCTCGTTGGCGATGTTCTGCGCCAGGAATTCGTCCGGGATCATGATCACGCTCTCGGAGCCCAGGCTCTCGACGATGCGCCTGGCATTGCCCGAGGTGCAGCACACGTCGCTCTCCGCCTTCACCGCGGCTGAGGTGTTGACGTAGGTGACGACCGGCACGCCGGGATAGCGCTGGCGCAGCAGCCGGACGTCGGCGGCGGTGATGGAGTCTGCCAGCGAGCATCCGGCGCGCATGTCCGGGATCAGCACCGTCTTGGTCGGATTGAGCAACTTCGCCGTCTCGGCCATGAAATGCACCCCGGCCATGACGATCACGTCCGCCTCCACCGTCTGCGCCTCGCGGGCCAGGGCCAGGCTATCGCCGACGATGTCGGCGACGCAGTGGAAGATCTCCGGGGTCTGGTAGTTGTGCGCCAGGATGACCGCGTTGCGGGTGCGCTTGAGGTCGAGGATCGCCTCGATGTCGTCCGCGAAGCCGGCCCACTCCGCCGGCGGGATCACCCGGCTGACCTTGTCGTAGAGCGGCGAGATCCGGGCCAGCACGTCCATGTTCACGTCGGTGTTCCTAATTCTCAAACTGAGTATAAGGGTGGCCGGAGAAAAAGCGCCGACCGGCGCCTTCCCTCAGATGGTGGGCATGACCGAAAATTCGTCAAGAGCGGCCGGCGGAAACCCAGCCCGACGAACGCTGCAGGGCCGGGTCAGCCGGTGGCCGGCGGCGCGTCGAGACGGTCGTAGCCGTTGAGACGATAGATCAGCAGGGACGCGCCCCAGGCGACGACGAACAGGCCGATGATGAAGAAGCCGAGATCGTTGAAATTGTCGTTCAGGCGGCCGATCGCGCCCCAGGGCGGCCCGGTCAGGCCGAGCTGGTCGGACAGCAGGCCGAGCGCCTCGATGCCGCCGATCAGGATCGCCACCAGCACCGAGACCAGGGTGATGGTGAGGTTGTAGTAGAGCTTGCGGATCGGACGCACGAACGCCCAGTCGTAGGCGCCGAGCATCACGATGCCGTCGGTGGTGTCCACCAGGGTCATGCCGGCGGCGAACAGCACCGGAAACACCAGCACCGACCAGATCGAGACTCCCTTCGCCGCCTCCGCCGCGGAGACGCCGAGCAGGCTGACCTCGGTGGCGGTGTCGAAGCCGAGCCCGAACAGGAAGCCGACCGGCAGCATATGCCAGCTTCGCGAGACCAGCCGGAACACCGGCCGGAACAGCCGCGCCAGCGCGCCGCGCCCCTCGAGCAGCAGGTCGAGATCGGCCGGGTCGTACGGCCTGCCGCGCCTGACCTGGCGGAAGGCGCGCCAGACCCCGCGCAGGATGACGATGTTCATCGCCGCGATCAGGAACAGGAACAGGGCGGACGCGGAGGTGGAGACGATGCCGCCGATCCCCTTCCAGGCCTCGAAGCGGGTCTGCAGCGCCGCCGCCGTGGCGGCCACGGCGGCGGCGACCAGCAGGACCACCGTCGAATGCCCGATGGCGAAGAAGAAGCCGACCGAGACCGGACGCCTGCCCTCCTGCATCAGCTTGCGGGTGACGTTGTCGATGGCGGCGATATGGTCGGCATCGACCGCATGGCGCAGGCCGAACCCCCAGGCAAGCAGCCCGGTGCTCAGCAGCAGCGGCTGGGCGTGGAAGGCGAGGAACGCCCAAGCCCAGGCGACCAGGTTGAAGGCGAGCAGCAGGCAGTACATTCCGGCGATGCGTGGTCTCAATGTCCCGGACGAACCGGGTCGAAGCGTGGCGGACATGGAACGAAACCCTCGTCAGACGTCATGTGCCCGCGCAGCCAAGCCCGGCCCGCGAACGGGCCGTGCACGCCTGGACACCCCGCCCGGCGCGGCTGCGTTGACGTCCGGACCTGGGCGCATGCCCTGGCCCTGATGGCAGGTTTCCTGGCTCGCGGGTCGCTGCCGGCCGCCGCCTTCCCAGGACGCCGAGGCACCCCAGTGGCGTATCGGCGACCGGCTCGCCGCCTACAGTTGCGGGGACAGCCGCGGCCTCGCACCGCGTTCCCTTTCAACCCCTTCCGGGGCACCATCGCGCCGACAGTGGAGCCTGGCGCCGGCGACGGCAATCTCTCGTTTCGCGATGCCTCAGACGAGATCGATGCGCCAGGTCTCTCCCTGCAGCGCGGTGCCGAATTCCTCGTGCATCGCGGTCTCGACGATGCGGAATCCCTGTCGCGCATAGAGCCGCCGCGCCGTCTCCAGGACGGTATGGGTCCAGAGGGTGATGCGGTCGTAGCCGGCCGCGCGCGCGAACGCGACCAGGCCCTGCACCAGGCGCTCGCCGGCGCCGCGGCCGCGCGCGAACGGCTCGACATAGAGCAGGCGAAGCCGCGCCGCCCCGCCGCCCTCGTCGCTCAGGAACACCGAGCCGGCCATCACCCCGTCCAGTTCCGCGACCCAGCATTGCTCCCGGCCGGGTTTGAAGCCGCGCAGGAAATCGGTGGTGACCTGGCCCTCGATGATCTCCAGCTTGACGCCCCAGCCCCGGCTCTCGGCATAGAGACGGGACTGCCGCGCCGCGATCGCGCCCATGTCGCCGGTGCGGAAGGTCCGGATCGTCAGCTCCGCCGCGGCACCCGGCTCCAGCAGCAGCCTGGCCCGGGTCAGCGCCTCGGTCAGGTCGGCCTGCTCCAGCGGTCCGAGCCGGGACAGCCTCTCCGCGACCGCGTCGCGCTGGCGCCGGTCGACCGACGCCAGCACCGACCGGCCGGTCCCGGTCAGCGCGACCAGGCGGATCCGCGCATCGTCGGGATCCGGCGCGCGGACGATCCAGTCGCGGGTCTCGAAACGGGCGAGAATCCGGCTGACATAGCCCGGATCCATCGCCAGCGAGTCCTGCAGAACCCGGGCCGGAACGGCCTCGTGGCGGTCGATCTCGAACAGAAGCCTGGCCTCCGCGAGGTTCAGCGCGCTGCCCAGAAAGCGTGCGTCGAGGGCGCCCACAGCCTGGGTGTAAAACCGGTTGAAACGCCGGACGGCTGCGATGGCGTGATCCATACCACGATCACGACGCAGAAGGTTGACAGCGTCAACTATTTTCAGGCGTGTTCGTCCGGACCGTTCGGATGCGCGCGACGATGGACCTGCGGCGCTCGGGCGACCCTACCAGCCAGGCACCGTGAACGAGTCCGGGCAGTTGTCCTGCGGCACCGGCGAATTGGTCAGGCTTCCGGGCGCCGGGAAATCGGCTACCCGGTCGTGGCGGATGGTGATCCAGAGCTGGGCCAGCACGGAACGGCCGGACTGGTCGGTGTGGCATTGCAGCTGGAGCGCGCGCGGCCAGCTGGTGCGGAAGGAGCGGGCGAACGAGGCGAGCAGCATGTCGCGGCTGGCGACCTGTCCGGTGCGGGCGATCAGGTCGGCCGCGAACGGGGTGGCGGCGACCGCATCGCGCATCGCCAGCTCGGTCCGGAAGAAGCTGGCCGGGTCGAAGCCGAAGCACTGCACGTGCTTGTCGTATTCGTGCCGCAGCAGGTCGCTTCTGGTGTGCGGCATGGTCGCGTCGAGATCGTGCCGGACCGAGACGGGCAGCGACGGGGCGGCGTCGCTGTGGTGGAAGTAGTCGCACCCTTTCGACCACCACTGCCGGTTGACGATGCCGCGGTCCGCCAGGCTCCGCGGCAGCGATGCCCACAGGCCGTGGATGCCGATCGGCGGCGCGTGCGGCGTGTCCGGCAGGCAGCTGCCATCGATGCAGAAGCCGGGCTGCCAGGTCAGCGCCAGGGTGTAGTGGTCGAAATCGTCGTGAGATGCCGGCGCCGGCATCGGCATGCGCGCGTCGGCGGGCGCGGACCGCACCGACATCAGGCAGCAGGCGAGGAGGGCGACGGCGATCGGCAGGCGAGACATCATGGCGACGGGTTCCGTTTCAACGTGGTGGCATGACGGGGAGCTTGGTGCCGGCGATCGCGCGCGCCTCGACGATCTCGCGCCGGAAGCGGAACAGCTTCGCCGGCCGGCCGGGGCCGACGGCGCTGATCATCCCGGTCTCCTCGATCAGCCGCTGCTGCGCGATCAGACGGCGGAAATTCGGCTTGTGCAGACGCACGCCGGACAGCGCCTCGACCGTGTTCTGCAGCTCCAGGAAGGTGAAGGTTTCGGGAAGCAGCTCGAAGAACACCGGACGGTACTTGATCTTGGCGCGCAGCCTGGCGATGCCGGTGGCCAGGATGCGCCGATGGTCGCGCGGCATCGGCCGGCCGGTGCCCTCGCGCGGCGGGCCGCCGGACCCTGCCGACTCCACCACCAGACCGGCCTCGAACAGCAGCTCGTAGCGTTGCAGCACCAGCTCGTCCTCCCAGGATTCGAGCCCGAAGGCGATCCGGGTGCGCCGCCGCCGTCGCTCCGCCTCGGCGCCCGGCGCCGAATCGCACCAGTCGGACAGACGGTCCACCAGCATCGCGGTGATGCGCCGCCCGGCCTCGCCGCGCTGGTCCTCCCACGGGAAATGGCTGTACCAGTCGACCCAGCCGGTCTCGTCCGGCACCGAACGGGTCAGCGCCAGGTAGCTGATCGAGATCGCCCGCACCGAGTCGGCCTCCGCGCCGCCGCGCGAACGGTCGCGATCGGCGAAGGTGTAGAGCTGTTCGACATGACCGATCGGATGGCGGGTGGTCTGCTCCACCCAGGAGCGCAATCCGGCCTGGATCGAGCGGTGTTCCGGCGCCAGCGGGCCGGACGGCAGCGCGCCGGTCTCCTCCAGCGTGAGCACCAGCGGCACCAGCCCCTGCACCGCGACCAGCACCGCGGTCAGGTCGGCCTTGAACGCCGCCTCGCTCATGCCGGCGGGCATCGTCGGTCCGCGCGCGTCATGGGCTTGCCCGATCCTTGCATTGCCTTACCAGTCCGGACCACGCGGCCCAAGGACGGGCCGAGCGGGAGCGAGCATGACCGACCATACCGCGCATTCCCACCCCGAGATGATCGCCCTGCTGGAAGGGGTGCAGGATTTCGGCAACCGCGTGTTTCCCGAGAAGCGCGCCCTGTTCGACGCGCTCGCCGCCGGCCAGTCGCCGCACACGCTGCTGATCACCTGCGCCGACAGCCGGGTCAGCCCGACGCTGATCACCCAGCAGCCGCCGGGCGAGATGTTCGTGCTGCGCAACATCGGCAACATCGTCCCGGCCTATGGCGAGATGCTGGGCGGCGTGTCGGCGGCGGTGGAATATGCCGTGCTGGCGCTGGGGGTGAAGCACATCGTCGTCTGCGGCCATTCCGATTGCGGGGCGATGAAGGCGATGCTGGATCCGGAGCGGAACGGTCTGCAGGGGATGCCGACGGTGGCGAGCTGGCTGCGCAACGCCGATACCGCGCGCGCCGTGTCCGCGGCGCTGCATCCCGACCTGGACGGCGACGCGGCGGTCACCGCGCTCGCGGAACAGAACGTGCTGCTGCAGCTCGATCATCTGCGCACCCACCCGGCGGTGGCGACCAGGCTGGCGGAGGGCAGGCTGATGCTGATGGGCTGGCTCTACGACATCGCGACCGGCCAGGTCAGGGTGTTCGACGGCGAGACGCGCGCGCCGCGGACGATCGGTGCGGCGATCGCCGGGCTGCGGGACGCGGCCGAGCGATGAGCGGACCGCGCGCGGCCGGTGCCGTCCTGAGTGCCGTGCTGGGTGCCGTCCTGGCGGTCTGGGTCGCATCCGGCCCGGCCGCCAGCGCGCAGGACGGCGCGGTCAGGATCTCCACCTGGAACCTGGAATGGCTGACCCAGCGCACCGAAGGCCTGCCGGAGGATGCGGCGCCGAAGCGCGACGACGACATCGCGATCCTGGCCGGCTACGCGGCGCGGCTGAAACCGACGGTGGCGGCGCTCGAGGAGGTCGACGATCCGGCCCTGGTGGCGCGGCTGTTTCCGGCGGACCGGTATCAGGTGCTGATGACCCACGACGACGTGGTGCAGAAGGTGGCGCTGGTGGTGCGGAACGGCGTCGCGGTGGTGCGTCATCCCGACCTGACCGCGCTCGACGTCTATGCGTCGTCCACCCACCATCTGCGCTCCGGGCTGGACGCCACCCTCACCCTCGACGGCATCCCGGTCAGGATCCTCGCGGTGCATCTCAAGAGCGGATGTTTCGAGGGCGGGCTGCAAGCCTCGCCGACGGGCGCCTGCAAGGCGCTCACGCGGCAATTGCCGGTGCTGCAGGCGTGGATCGCGGCGCGCCGGGCGGAGGGGGTCGCCTTCCTGGTGCTGGGCGATTTCAACCGACGGCTCAAGCCGCACGACGCGCTGCTGGACGGGCTGGAAAAAGCCGCGCCGATGGCGGTGGCGACGGCGGGTCGCGCCAGCCCGTGCTGGGGCGGCGAGGATTTCATCGACCAGATCCTGGCCGGCGGTCCGGCGGCCGGATGGATCGTGCCGGACAGCCTGCGGGTGATGGTCTATCGCGAGACCGCGCCGGAGATGAAGGAGCGGCTGTCGGACCATTGCCCGGTCTCGGTGGCGTTGCGGCCCGGCTGATACCGGGCCGCCGGCCGGCTCAGAAGCTGTTGTCGCCGCCGCCGAAATCGCCGCCGCCACCGAAATCGCCACCGCCGCCGCCGAAATCGGTATCGCCGCCGGAATTGAAGTCCGGGTCGATGTCGCCGCCGGCATTGCCGAACGGATCGCCGCCGGCGCCGCCGGCGGCGTCACCGTAATTGTTGTTGATGATGGTCTCGCCGCCGCCGCCGAAGCCGCCGCCCATGCCACCGCCCATGCCGCCATGGCCGCTGAACATGTCCATCAGCACGTTGCCGGCGACCATGCCGCCGGCGACGCCGGCCGCCGTGGTGAGCGCCGAGCCGAGGAAACCGGAACCCTGGCGCTGGAACATGCCGGGCTGGTAGCCGGGCGGGTAGTTCGGCGCCGGCGGCGGACCACCCTGATAGCCAGGATTGCCGCCCTGATAGCCCTGCTGGTAGCCGCCCTGCTGGGCGTTCGGCTGGCCGCCCCAGCGCGGCGGCGGCGCCTGGTTCTGCTGCTGGCCGCCACCGAACAGGCCGCCGAAGAAGCCGCCGGAGCGCTGCTGCGGCTGCGCCTGCTGCTGCTGCTGCGCCTGCTGCAGCTCCCACTCCAGGCGCTTGATGCGGTTCTGCGCCTCGGCGAGCGCGGCTTCCTGCACCACCGCCATCTGGGTGATGCGATACGGCGCCTCCGGATAGCGCTGGAAATTGTCGCGAATGGTGCGGTCGGCCTCCGGATCGAGCGGCGGCAACGCCAACTGGGTCTGCGGCACGCTGCCGAAGCCGCCGGACTGCTGCGCACCGCCGCTGACGCGGGCGACGAAGCGTTCGATGAGGTCGCGTTCTTCGTTGGTCATGAGGAGATCATCCGATCAGGGTGGATGGAACGTCGGAGCGGGACGGGGCCGCGTCAAGACGGCCGAGCCGAAGACGCGGTCGCTCGATCGCCGGGCAGCGATCCATCGCCACCACCAGCCCGGCCGTCCTGGCGCGGTCGGCGGCGTCGTCGTCGACCAGCCCGAGCTGCAACCAGAGGCTGCGCGCGCCGAGCCGGATCGCCTCGTCGACCGCGGCGGGAACCTGCTCCGGGCTGCGGAACAGATCGACCATGTCGAGGGGTGCCGCCTCGGCCAGCGTGGCGACGACGGTCCTGCCATGCAGGGTCTGGCCGGCGAGTCCGGGATTGACCGGGGTGACGTCGTAGCCCTGATCGATCAGGAAGCGGGTCACGTTCCAGGACGGACGCTCCGGCCGGGCGGAGGCGCCGACCACGGCGATGCGCCTGGTCTCCTGCAGGAGAGCGGCGATCCGGGTGTCGTCCAGTCCGTCGGCGCTGGTCATGTCGGGTTCCTTGCCGCCGCAGAGGCGCGTGCCTATGGTTCCGCCCCTTCTTTCCCGGAGCGACAACGGCATGGAAACGGCGCACGCGTCAGGCTCTGCCACGACCACAACGACGCAGGACGGCGCGCGTTCCCCGACCGGACGCCCGGGCGCGCTGTCGTTCCAGGACCTGATCCTGACGCTGCACCGGTTCTGGGCCGACCAGGGCTGTGCGATCCTGCAGCCCTACGACACCGAGGTCGGCGCCGGCACGCTGCATCCCGCCACCAGCCTGCGCGCGCTGGGCCCGACGCCCTGGCGCACCGCCTACGTGCAGCCCTGCCGCCGGCCGTCGGATGGGCGCTACGGCGAGAACCCCAACCGGCTGCAGCACTATTATCAATATCAGGTGCTGCTGAAGCCGACCCCGGAGGAGAGCCAGGCGCTGCTGCTCGACAGCTACCGGGCGATCGGCATCGATCCGCTGGAGCACGATATCCGCTTCGTCGAGGACGATTGGGAGAACCCGACCATCGGCGCCTGGGGGCTGGGCTGGGAGGTCTGGTGCGACGGCATGGAGGTGACGCAGTTCACCTATTTCCAGCAGGTCGGCGGCATCGCCACGGTGCTGCCCTCGACCGAGCTGACCTACGGGCTGGAGCGGCTGGCGATGTACGTGCAGGGGGTCGAGAACGTGTACGATCTCGACTTCAACGGGCGCGGCCTGCGCTACGGCGACGTGTTCCTGCGCGCCGAGCGCGACTATTCGCGGCACAATTTCGAACTCGCCGACACGGCGATGCTGCTGCGGCATTTCGAGGATGCCGAACGCGAGAGCGGCAGCCTGGTGCGGCACGGGGTGGCGCAGCCGGCGTACGACCAGTGCCTGAAGGCGAGCCACCTGTTCAACCTGCTCGATGCGCGGGGCGTGATCTCGGTGGCGGAACGCGCCACCTATATCGGCCGGGTGCGCACGCTGGCGCGCGCCTGCGCCGAGGCCTGGCTGCAGGGCGAGGGCTGAGACGGTGCCCGAACTCCTCATCGAGCTGTTCTGCGAAGAGATCCCGGCGCGGATGCAGGCGCCGGCCGCCGAGCAGCTCGCACGGTCGGTCGGCGAGGCGCTCGCCGCGCTGTCGCCGACGAATGCCAGATCCTGGTCCGGACCGCGTCGCATCGCGCTGTCGCTGCAGGTCGCGCCGGGCGTCGCGGCGCGGGAGACCCAGGAGCGCGGACCGCGCGAGGGCGCGCCGGAACAGGCCCTGGCCGGCTTCCTGCGCAAGCACGACGCCGACCGCTCGGCGCTGACGCTCGAGGGCGGGTTCTGGATGATGTCGAAGCGGAGCGCGGCGGTCGAGGCGTCGGCGCTGATCGCGTCGGCGATGCCAAGCCTGCTGCGACGCTTCTCCTGGCCGAAAGCGATGCGCTGGGGCGGCACCAGCCTGTTCGCCTGGGTGCGTCCGCTGCGCCGGATCGTCTGCCTGCTCGATGGGACGGTGATACCGTTCTCGCTGGCCGACGGCGACGATGACGGCCACGGCCTGCGCGCGTCGGACCAGACCGAGGGGCACAGGATACTGTCGCCCGGCGCGCTGGCGGTGACCAACGCGGCGGACTGGGCGGAGAAGCTGGCCGGGGCGCATGTCCGGGTCGATGCCGCCGAACGGCGTCATCTGGTGCAGGACGGCATGGAGCGGGCCGCCGCCGCCGCCGGGCTGCTTCTGGTGCAGGATGCCGGGCTGGTCGAGGAGGTGGCGGGCCTGGTCGAATGGCCGGTGCCGCTGCTGGGCCGGATCGACGACGCGTTCATGGACCTGCCGCCCGAGGTGATGCAGGTCTCGATGCGGGTGAACCAGCGCTATTTCGCGCTGCGCACCGCGGACGGACGCGCCGCGCCGCGGTTCGGCTTCATCGCCAACACGGTGCCGCGCGATGGCGGTGCGGCGATCGTCGCC